>NZ_JBEZZR010000023.1:0-140407 GCF_040639325.1 Actinoplanes sp. NPDC023936
CATCGACCGCCGAACCTACAAGGCCACCATCAGCCTCACGGTCCTCGCCGGACCAGCCTTGACGACCAGCCCGGATCCTTAACTACCCGGCATTGGCGCTAGGGCAGCTCTGGGAAAGCGGCGTCAGAATTCCGGCGCCGCTTTCGCCGCCTCGACCCCGGCCGGCGAGCCCTGCTCGCTTTGGGTCATCCTCGTCCTGCACTACGTCGAGAACCCAGCCTGCTCAAGATGAAAAAATTTCAGTAGAGCACTTGCCTGATCGAAACTCGATGCTTCTGACGGCTTGTGGCGCATATCTTGCGCAGTCGCGATAGATAGCGAAGGCTAGAGACTCGATTTTCCGTAGTCACGCCAGCCCTGGAGGGGCATGAGAAAAGACGGCGGCCCTCTTCGCATCGCTTGGCCCTTCTTGTCGATTGCGCTTGCACTGTCGTCCGGAGTCGCCCAGTTAGCAGTGAGCGGAATTGGCCAGCTAACACTAGGTGCAATTTTTGCCATATCACTGTCCCTTCCCCTTATCCATTTCGCTCACCGCCGCATAGTCGCCGGATTGATTGGAGCGCTTCGCGAAAGGGATATGCTTCGCGAGGCCTTGGACTATGTATTGGACTCCGCCGACGCTCCTTTCTCGGAGAAAATAGACCTGACCGTCCGCATCGGGCACTCCAGCAACGGGGACAGAGTTCGACATGAATTAGTAACTACCCCTACGAAGCCACTCAGGTACCGATCCTTCTACCCGGTTATTCCGGATAGCCGTAATGCCCCAAGCTTCGAGGACATGAGGTTCTCAGGCGAGATAATTCGGCCGGGAGACGCCAGCATCGAGATCCTGCCGGTCCGGAGGGATCGCTGGATTCGTGTAGTTGCCTTATTCCGGCCTGCAATCAAGAAATCATGCCATTGGGTTGTCAACTATTATTCCCCTGGCCTGTGGAATCCACTGCGTGAATCTGGGCGAGACTCACTTACCTGGAGAATGCGACGACATCCTCATTATACTGATAAGTCAGTAGCCGAGGTTACCATCAACTTCGTGCCCCCCGCTGATTCCGTCGTCTCGGTGAGCGAGCGAGGCGGAAGGGGAGTCGTGACATCCGCTTCCGATCTGGCGGGCTCAAATTATGCTACTTGGCAATTCCTCGACGCTAGAACGGGTGACACTTTTGTCTTCGATCTGCAACTCATGCCCGGCAGATAAGACCTAGGTGATGGTCTAGTCATACAGTTGCGCGACCGAATTCGAGCGTTGTGACGGACTGCGAAAATTCCTGGCCAATCCCAAGATTTTGTACACGACCGGAATGCGAAAGAAATGGCGCGATGTCATTCAACGGTGGTCGACCCAATCTTTGGCGGCCGGTTCTCGTACGGGGTGGACAGCACCACCGTGGTACGCGTCGTGACGTTGGCCGCGGTCCGGATGTCCTGCAACAGGCGTTCGAGATCGGCGGGACTCTTCACCCGTACCAGAAGCATGTAGAAATCTTCGCCGGCCACCGAATAGCACGAGTCGATCTCAGTGAGGTGGGCCAGCCGGTCCGGCGCGTCGTCGGGCTGGGACGGGTCGAACGGGCGGATCGCCACGAACGCGGTCAGCGGCAGGTCCAGCGCCTCGTAGGACACCTTCGCGGTGTAGCCGGCGATGACGCCGCGCTGTTCGAGGCGCCGGACCCGCTGGTGCACGGCGGAGACGCTGAGGCCCACCCGTTCGGCCAGGTCGGTGTAGGACAGCCGGCCGTCCGCGGTGAGCGCCGACACGATCGCCTGGTCGATCTCTTCCACGCCGGTAACCCTACGGGAGAGCGGTTCACCCGGAAGCACACCGGTGGCCCGGCCGCAGAGATGTCAGCCCAGAAGAGAGCGGGCGATCACCATTCGCTGGATCTGATTGGTCCCCTCGACGATCTGCAGCACCTTCGCCTCCCGGAACCAGCGCTCGACCGGGTGGTCGCTGACATAGCCGGATCCGCCGAGGACCTGCACCGCGTCGGTGGTGACCCGCATGGCGACGTCGGTGGCGAACAGTTTCGCTTTCGCCGCCTCGGTGGAGAACGGCCGGCCGGCGTCTTTCAGGCGGGCGGCGTTCAGCAGCAGCGCCCGGGCGGCCGAGATCTGGGTGCCCATGTCCGCGAGCATGAAGCCGAGGCCCTGGAAACGGCCGATCGGCCGGCCGAACTGCTCGCGCTCCCGCGCGTATCCGACCGCGTGGTCCAGCGCGCCCTGGGCGAGGCCGACCGCGCAGGCGGCGATGCCGAGCCGCCCGGCGTCGAGCGCTTTCATCGCGATGGCGAAGCCCTCGCCCTCCGCGCCGACCAGCCGGTCGCGCGGCACCCGAGCCTCCTCCAGCACGATCTGCGCGGGCGCCGATGACCGCAGGCCCATCAGCCGCTCCGGCTGCTGCGGCAGCAGGCCGGGGGTGGCGGCGTCGGCGAGCATGCAGGAGATGCCTTTCGGGCCGGGGCCTCCGGTGCGGCAGAACAGGTTGTAGAAGTCGGCCTGGCCACCGTGGGTGATCCAGGCTTTCGTCCCGTTCACCACGAAATGATCGCCGGAGAGGACCGCGCGGGTGGTCAGCGACGCGGCGTCGGACCCGCCCTGCGGCTCGGAGAGGGCGAACGCGCCGAGCATCTCCCCGCCGAGCATGTCGGGCAGCATCTTGCGCTGCTCCTCGGTGCCGAAGAAGGCGACCGGCAGGCAGGAGAGGGTGTGCACGCTCACCGCCTCGGCGATGCCCAGCCAGGTGCCGGCGAGGAGCTCCAGGACCTGGACATAGACCTCGTACGGCTGGCCGGCGCCGCCGCTCTCCTCCGGGTACGGCAGGCCGAGCAGCCCGGACCGGCCCAGGGTGCGCAACACCTCACGGGGGAACTCGCCGCGCGCCTCGAAGTCGTCGACCTTGCCGGCCAGCTCACGGGTGGCGAGCTCACGGGTCAGGTCGAGAAGGTCGTGCGCCTCGGGGGTGGGAAGCAGCCGATCCACAGTCATGGCGCCAGCTTAACGAACGTTCAGCCATCCCGGGAACCGGGCGTCACCAGGCCCGTCTCGTAGGCGAGCACCACCGCCTGCGCCCGGTCCCGCAGGTCGAGTTTCGCGAAGATCCGTGCCACGTGGGTCTTCACCGTCGCCTCGCTCAGCGTCAGCGCGGCGGCCAGCTCGGTGTTGGACAGGCCCTGCCCGAGCAGCGTCAGCACCTCCCGCTCGCGGGGCGTCAGCGCGGTGAGATCACGGTGCACGGCCGGGGTGTCGCCCGCGGCGGCGAACCGCTGCACCAGCCGGCGGGTGATCGACGGCGCGAGCAGCGCGTCACCGGTGCCGACCAGCCGCACCGCCGCGGCGAGGTGGTCGGCCGTGACGTCCTTGAGCAGGAAGCCGCTGGCGCCGAGGGCGAGCGCTGCGTACACATACCGATCCAGGTCGAACGTGGTCAGCATCAGCACCCGGCAGCCGGGGTTGCGGGCCAGGATCTGCCGTGTCGCCTCCAGCCCGTCCATGCCGGGCATCCGGATGTCCATCAGCACCACGTCGGGCCGCAGCCGCCGCTCGGCGTCGACCGCCTGCAGGCCGTCGGCGGCCTCGCCGGCCACCTCGATGCCGCGGGCGGTCAGAATCAGCCGGAACCCGGTGCGGATCAGCTCCTGATCGTCGACGATCAGCACTCTGGGCCCGCTCATGGCTCTGGGCCCGCTCATGGCTCTGGGCCCGCTCATGGCTCTGGGCTCACTCATGGCTCTGGGCTCACTCATGCGGGATCCTCGCCCGCACCCGGAATCCGCCGCCGAGACGACGCCGGGCGTCCAGGTCACCCCCGTAGACGGCCACCCTCTCGCGCAGCCCGAGCAGGCCACGGCCGGCGCCTTCCGCAGGCGGGTTGCCCTCCGCGCGCGCCGCACCGGTCAGGACGCTCGGGCCGGTTGTCAGCACCTCGACGCGCAGCGCGCGCTCCGCATAGCGGATCGTCACCTCGGCCTTGCCGCCGGAGCCGTGCCGCAGCGCGTTGGTCAGCGCCTCCTGCACGATCCGGTAGGCCGTCGCGGAGATCCCGCTCGGCAGCGGGCGCGCCGCACCGGAGATCCGCACCTCGACCGGCATGCCGGCGAACGCGATCCGGTCGACGAGCGGGCCGAGCGCGTCGAGGGTCGGCTGCGGCGTCAGGTCGTCGCTGCCCGCGGCCGGGTTCAGCACGCCCAGCAGGGTCCGCAGCTCGCTCATCGTGTCGCGCCCGGCCGTCTCCACCGCGGCCAGCGCGGTCAGCGCCTCGTCCGGCAGCGTGCGCAGCACCTCGCGCGCCGCCGCCGTCTGCACGATCATGACACTGACGTTGTGGCTCACGATGTCGTGCAGCTCGCGGGCGATCCGGGCGCGCTCGGCGTCGACGGCGGCCCGCGCCGCGCTCTCCCGCTCGCGCTCCAGCAGCCAGCCCCGCTCCCCCATCGCCGTCTCGTGACGCTGCCGGGCCCGGCGCAGCGCGATCGCGAGACCGGCAGCGACGAGCGCCGTGATCACCAGCCCCGCCACCACCATGCGCCCACCCTGTCAGACCGGCGCATCCCGCCACATCCGCCGGCGAGAGTATCCGCGCCTACATCGCCGGGATGACGCGGCGGCTGATTGCATCCCCGGGCCGATGATTTACGGGTACGAATTTTCGTAGCGTTCCCACCATGACCACAGACACCCCGGTGGTACGCCTCGACGGCGTCCGCAAGGAGTACGGCGACACGGTGGCGCTGGACGGCGTCACCCTCGAGATCCACAGCGGCGAGGCGGTGGCCGTGATGGGCCCGTCCGGCTGCGGCAAGTCCACCCTGCTCAACATGATCGCCGGGCTGGACCGGCCGACCGCCGGCCAGGTCAGCGTGCACGGCGAACGCCTCGAGGAGATGACCGAGACCAGGCTGGCGCTGTTCCGCCGCCACCACCTCGGCATGATCTTCCAGTTCTTCAACCTGCTCGACGACCTGTCCGCGCTGGACAACGTGGCCCTGGCCGCCCAGCTCACCGGGAGCTCGGCGGGCACCGCCCGGCGCCGCGCGCTGGAGCTGTTCGACGAGCTCGGGATCGCGGACCGCCGCAACGTCTACCCGGCCGCGCTCAGCGGCGGCGAACGCCAGCGGGTCGCGGTGGCCCGCGCCCTGATGAACCGCCCGGCGCTGCTGCTCGCCGACGAGCCGACCGGCGCCCTGGACAGCAGAGCCGGTGAGCAGGTCATGGACCTGCTGCTCGACCTCAATCAGATCGGGCAGACCCTGCTGATCGTCACGCACGACGAGCGCCTCGCGCATCGCTGCGCGAACCGCCTGATCGAGCTGGCCGACGGCCGGATCGCGGCCGAGTCCGCCCTGGACCGGGTATGACGGCCGTCTGGACCGCCGCCCGGGCCGCGGTGCGGCGGCGCCGGATGCAGACGTTCGTGATCTTCCTGGTCGTGCTGGCCTGCACCACCAGCGCCCTGGTCTCGCTGGCGCTGCTGGACGCGGCGAGCTCACCGTTCCAGCGGGCCTTCGAGTCGCAGCGCGGCGCCCACGCGGTCGTCACCTACGACCCGGCCCGCGTCACCGGCGCCCAGCTGACCGGCGCCACCACCGGGGTGCAGGCCGCGGCCGGACCCTTCGGCCAGGTGATCGTCGAGGCGAGCAACGACGTCGGCCCGGTCTTCGGGCAGCCGCTCACCGTGGTCGGGCGGGCCGATCCGGCCGGACCGGTCGACCGGGTCGACCTGTGGCACGGCCGCTGGCCGTCCGCCGCCGGCGAGATCGTGCTGAACGAGCCGCCGCTGACCGCCGAGGACTATCGCATGGGCCCGCTCGCCGGGATCACCGAGCTGGTCACGCCGGCCGCCACGCTGACGGTCGTCGGCTACGCGTTCACGATCAGCGGCTCGGCCGACGGCTGGGTGACGCCCGCCCAGGTGGCCGCGATGAAGCCGACCGGCACGCAGATGCTCTACCGCTTCACCGGCGACGTCGCCACCCGTGCGGCGCTGGGAGCGCGACTGTCCGGGGTGACCACGGGGCTCCCCGGCGACGCGCTGCTCGCCGCCCAGCCGTACCTGGTCAGGAAGGAGGAGGCGGCCGCCGGGCCCGGTGTCTACCTGCCGTTCCTCGGCACGTTCGGCGTGCTCGGGCTGCTCGTCGCGGTGATCATCGTCGGGAACGTGGTGAGCGGCGCGGTGATCTCCGGGTTCCGGCACATCGGCGTGCTGAAGGCGCTCGGGTTCACACCGCGCCAGGTCGTCGCCGTCTACCTGACGATGGTGTCGCTGCCGGCCGTCGCCGGGGCGGCGATCGGCACCGGGCTCGGCGTCGCGGCGGTGCGCCCGATGCTGACCGACACGTTCCGCGGGCTCGGCTTCGGTGAGGAGGCGGAGATCCGCTCCTGGGTCATCGGGGCGGCGCTTGCCGGCGTACCCATGATTGTCCTGATCGCGGCGCTGCTGCCCGCCTGGCGTGCCCACCGCCTCTCCGCCGCCGAGGCGATCAGCGCGGGAAGCGCGCCGCGGCGTGGCCGTGGCCTGCGTGTGCAGCGGGTGCTCGGCGGATCCGGGCTGCCCCGGTCGATCAGCCTCGGACTCGGCCTGCCGTTCGCCCGCCCGGCCCGGACCGCCCTCACCATGGCGTCGCTGCTGCTCGGCGTGGTGAGCGTGACGTTCGCGATCGGCCTGTCCGATTCCGTCATCCGGATCAGCGAGGTCGGGGCACGCGCCTCCGGCGAGATCGGCGTCCGGCCCTTCAACGGCGAGGAGCAGGCACCCAGCCGGCGGTCGGACACCGAGGTCGAGCAGATGCTGCGCGGCCTGCCGGGAACCGCCCGGGTCGGGGTCGCGGTGAACCGGAACCTGTCGGTCGCCGGTCAGAGCGAGCCTTTGCAGATCAATTTTGTACGGGGTGACATGGCCGCCATGGGCTACGCGGAACAACTCTACGAGGGCCACTGGATGACCGCCCCTGATCAGCTCGTTCTGCCGACCCAGCTGCTCAACGAACGCGGCCTGGCGATCGGTGAGAAGCTCACCGTGTCGCTGGACGGCGCCTGGACCACCTTCACCGTCGTCGGCGAGACGGTCCGGGGCCTGCCCGGCCCCGAAGGAGCGTTCGCCGCGTGGCGGAACTTCACCGGCCTCGACACGAACGCGTACTTCTACCAGGTGCAGACCGTCGCCGGGACCGACCTGACCGCGTACGCCGACGCGGTGACCGCTGCCGATCCCGGACTGGACGCCTGGAACAACACCGGCGGCGATTCGTTCTCCACCGCGATCACGGCCTTCTCCGGCGTGCTCGCGCTGATGCTGGCGACCGTGGCGGCGCTCGGCGTGCTCAACACGGTCGCGCTCAACGTCACCGAACGCCGCCGCGACCTGGGCATGCTCAAGTCGATCGGGATGACGCCCCGGCAGGTCGTCACGATGGTGGTGACGTCGATGGCGGCGCTCGGCGTGGTCGCCGGGGTGCTCGGCATCCCGCTCGGCCTGGTCGCGCACCGGTTCGTGGTGCCGCTCTCCGCGGACGCCGCGAAGATCCGCCTGCCGGAGTACGTGATGCAGGTCTGGGATCCGGTGACCCTCGGGCTGCTGCTGCTCAGCGGAGTGGCGATCGCGGTGGCCGGGGCGCTGCTGCCGGCCCGCGCCGCCGCGAGGCTGACGATCGCACGGGTGTTGCACAACGAATAGGGTGTTCGGCGTGACCTCACCGCTGCTGGCAGTCGACGCCCCGAGCCTGTACTTCCGGGCCTTCCACGGCATTCCCGAGAAGGCCGCGCAGACGCCGGCCGGCGAGCCGGTCAACGCGATCCGCGGCTTCCTCGACATGCTGGCCCAGCTCATCCGGACCCGCCGGCCGGACCGTCTCGTCTGCGCGCTCGACGCGGACTGGCGGCCGGCCTGGCGGGTCGAGCTGGTTCCGTCGTACAAGAAGCACCGGGTGGCGCACGGCGACGTCGAGGAGGTGCCGGCCTCGCTGGAACGGCAGGTCCCGGTGCTGCTCGAGGTCCTCGCCGCGATCGGCATCCCGGCGTTCGGGGTGAAGGGCTACGAGGCCGACGACGTGCTCGGCACCCTCGCCGCCGGCCAGCCCGCCCCGGTCGAGGTGGTCTCCGGCGACCGTGACCTGTTCCAGCTGGTCGACGACGCGCGCGGCACCCGCCTGCTCTACTGCGGCCGTGGCGTCGCGAAGCTGGAGGACGCCGACGAGGCCCTGGTGAGCGCGAAGTACGGGGTGCCCGCCCGGTGGTACGCGGACTTCGCGGCGATGCGCGGCGACCCGAGCGACGGCCTGCCCGGCGTGGCCGGGGTCGGCGAGAAGACCGCGGCCCGGCTCATCGAGCGGTACGGCGGCGTCGAGCAGATCCTGGCCGCCCTCGACGACCCGGCCTCGGGATTCGCGCCCGGCCTGCGGCTGAAACTCGACGCCGCACGGGACTACCTGGCCAAGGCGCTGCCGGTCTGCAAGGTGGCCCTCGACGTGCCGCTGCCCGACTTCGACCCGGCGCTGCCGGCCTCGCCCCGCGACGGTGACGCGCTGCTCGCGCTCGCCGAGCGGTGGAACCTGGCCGGCTCGGCCCGGCGCCTGGTGGACGCCCTGGCTGGCTGATCCCCCGGATTCCTCAAGTCCCGGCCCCTCCCCTCCGATACCCCTGTTCGGTAACCCCGCCGAACGATCGGAGTACGCATTGTCGACGCGAGCTGTCCGCGCGTGCTTCGCCGCCTGGGCCGTGGTGCTGACCGGGCTGTACTACGCGTTTCCGGACGCGCAGCTCTACACCTGGGCGGCGCTGGGCTACTCGTGCGCGGCGATGGTGCTGGTGGGTGTGCGCCTGCACCGACCGGCCCGGCGCCTGCCGTGGTACCTGATCAGCATTTCGCTGGTCCTGTTCACCACCGGCGACAGCCTGTACAACCTGGTGCTCGCGGTTGGTGGGGAGCCCGGCTTCCCCGGCCCGAACGATGTTCTCTACCTGCTGTTCTACCCGCTGCTCACCGCCGGTCTGCTGATCTTCGTGCGGGTCCGGTCGGGTGGCGGCGACAAGGCGGCGCTGCTCGACGCGCTGGTGCCCACTGTCGGCCTCGGGCTGCTCGCCTGGGTGTACTGGATCGCGCCGTTCGCCCGCTCGGCCGAGCTGACCACGCTGGAGAAGGTCGTCTCGATCGGTTACCCGCTCGGGGACGTGCTGGTGCTCGCCATGATCCTGCGGATGCTCACCGGCCACGGCAAGAAGCCCGGCGCGGTCAGCACGATCGGCGTGGCCATGGTGGGCCTGCTCGTCTCCGACATCTTCTACGGCCAGGACCAGCTCAACAGCGCGTGGGAGCTGGGCGGCCCGGTCGACCTCGGCTGGATCGTCTTCTACTCGTCGATGGGGTACGCGGCGCTGCGCCCGTCGATGCGCGAGCTCACCGAGCCGGCCGGGCAGAGCGCCGAGACCGGCATGGGCCGCCACCGGCTGTTCTGGCTCAGCGCCGCCGCACTGATCGCCCCGGCCGTGCTGGCCCTGGAATACGCGCAGGGCCGGGAGGTCGAGATCGCCCGTGGCGGCATCGTCGACGCGCCGGTGATCGCGGCCGCCGCTGCCGTCATGTTCCTGCTGGTCCTGGCCCGGGTCGCGGATCTCGCCGTGGCGCAGCGCCAGGCCGGCGCGCGGGAACGGGCGCTGCGGGAGGCCGGCGCCGCCCTGTTCGCCGCCGCCGACGAGCAGGATCTGGTGGTCGGTGTGAAGAGCGCCGTGGCCCGCCTGATGCCCGAGGACCAGCCGTACCACCTGCAGCTGGCGATGCCCCGGCCGGGTCGCGCCGAGGCCGTGGTGAGCTGGATGGCCGCCGGCGACCTGCCCGAGGATCTGAGCAGCGGCGGGTTCGCGAACGTGCTTCATTGCGCGCAGCCGCTGCCCGGCGACCGGCACGGCGTGATCGTGCTGGGCGCCCCGGACGCGGTGCTGCGGGCGTTGCGCGGCTCGGTGGAGACGCTCGGCGCGCAGATCGCGTCGGTGCTGGAGCGGATCGCGCTCACCCACGAGGTGAGCCGCCGGGACAGCGAGGCCTATTTCCGTACCCTGATCCAGAGCGCCGCCGACGTCATCATGATCCTCGACGAGGACGGGACCATCCGGTACGCGAGCCCGTCCGCCGGCACACTGTTCGGCAGCACCGACCCGACCGGCCGGATCTTCGCGGACCTGCTCACGCCGGACGCCCGGATCACGCTGTGGGACGCCCTCGCCCGCGTCGAGCACGGCGCCGGCGACCTGGCCGGGATCGCGCTCGCCGCGCTGCGCGGCGAGCGGCGGGTGGAGATCGAGTGCGATTCGCGCGATCTGCGTGACGACCCGACGGTACGGGGGATCGTGGTCACCCTGCGTGACGTGACCGAGCAGCGTCGCCTCGAGGACGACCTCACCCACCAGGCGTATCACGACTCGCTGACCGGCCTGGCCAACCGGGTGCTGTTCCGCAACCGTCTCGAGCAGGCGCACCTCGCCGCCGCTCAGGACGGCAGCACCCTCGCCATGCTCTTCCTCGACCTCGACGACTTCAAGGAGGTCAACGACACTCTCGGTCACGCGGTCGGCGACCAGTTGCTGATCGCGGTGGCGCAGCGGATCACCGCGACCATCGGGGCCGGCGGCACCGCGGCGCGGATGGGCGGCGACGAGTTCGCCGTGCTGGTCAAGCAGAGCCACAGCGCGGATGCCGCCGAGGACGTGGCCAGCCGCCTGGTGGCCGCGCTCGCCGCGCCGATCGAGCTGGCCGACGGCGAAGGCGGGGTGCACCTGGTCAACGGCGCCGCCAGCGTCGGCGTGGCCACCAACTCCGAGGCCGCCAACGCGACCGAGATGCTGCGTCACGCGGATCTCGCGCTGTACCTGGCCAAGGGCCTCGGCAAGGGCGGCTGGCAGCGGTACCAGAACGACCTGCACACCGCGATGGTGCAGCGCCTGGAGGTCCGTACCCAGCTGATCGAGGCGATCGAGGGCGAGCAGTTCGTCCTGCAGTACCAGCCGATCGTCGAGCTGGCCGATCAGCGGATCACCGGCGTGGAGGCGCTGGTCCGCTGGCAGCACCCGGTGCGCGGCCTGCTCGGGCCGTTCCACTTCGTCGAGGCCGCCGAGGAGAGCGGCGCGATCGTCGGGATCGGCACGTGGGTGCTGCGCGAGGCGCTGCGCCAGTTCGCCGAGTGGAAGGCGGAGGACCCGTCGAGCACGCTGCGCTACGTGAGCGTCAACGTGTCGCCGCGCCAGTTCCGCAGCCCCGACTTCGCCGACGTGGTCCGCCAGGCCCTCGCCGACACGGGCGCCCGTCCCGAGTGGCTGCTCCTGGAGATCACCGAGAGCCTGGTGCTCCGGGACGCCGACAAGGTCCTCGCCGATCTGAAGGCGCTGCGCGCCCTGGGGGTACGGGTGGCGATCGACGACTTCGGCACCGGGTACTCCTCGCTCAGTTACTTGCGGCAGATGCCGGTAGACGTGCTGAAACTGGACAAGTCGTTCATCGACGACATTCTGCACAGCCGGCAGCAGCACGCCCTGGTCGACACGATCATCACGCTCGCCGGCAACCTGGACCTGGCGGTCGTGGCCGAGGGCATCGAGGAGTCCGGCCAGCACGCCGCGCTCGACTCCATGGGCTGCCAGTACGGTCAGGGCTACCTGTTCGCCAAGCCGCTCTGGCCGGCCGACATCCCGGCGCGCACGCAGGTGGCGTCCCGCCTGGCCATCATGAGCTGAGTTGGCACGTATCCCACTTGTCTGCCGGATCGTTGACAGATCCGGCAGATAAGTGTGCGTTCCCGCGTGAGTGGCTGCCCGGATATCACTGGCGCGGCGGACCGGTAAGGGGCAGGGTCGCAAGAGTGCTGAAGAATCCCGTGTGGGCCGCCCTCGCCGGGCCGCAGGCCTGTTTCGCCGAGGCCGCCGGTGACGCCGCCCGCTATTCACCCGAGATCGCGCCCTTCGCCGCGCTGCGTGACCCCGCCGACCCGGCGGGGTGGCGCGACCTGGCCACGATCACCGATCACGCGGTCCTCACCGGCCCGTCGATCACCCCGCCGGCCGGCTGGGAGACCACCGAGGTCCTCGCCGGCGTGCAGATGATCGGCCAGAGCATGACCGGCGTCGACGACCCGGACGCGGTGGAGCTGACCGAGGCCGACGTGCCGGAGATGCTGGAGCTGGTGGCCCGCGCCCAACCCGGCCCGTTCCGCAAGCGCACCATCGACCTGGGCCGTTACCTCGGCATCCGGGACACCGGCGGCCGCCTCGTCGCGATGGCCGGCGAACGGTTCCGCCTGCCCGGCTGGACCGAGGTGAGCGCCGTCTGCACGGACCCGGAGTTCCGCGGCAAGGGCCTCGGCGCCCGCCTCACCCTCGCGGTGGCGGCCGGCATCCTGGCCCGGGGCGAGCTCCCGTTCCTGCACACGGTCCACGACAACGAGAACGCCATCCGGCTCTACGGGCGGCTCGGCTTCGAACACAGCGGCGACGTGGTCTTCGCCTCCTTCCGCCGCACCGCCACGGCCTGACACCCGCCTCCGGCCCGTCCCTTTCGTTCCGGGCCGGGGGCGCGACCTCCCTCAGGGGCGACGCAGAGCCCGGCGCCCTCCGAGCCGGGGGCCCTCTGAGCCCGGCGCCCCCCGAGCCCGGCGCCCCCCGAGCCCGGGGCGGCCTCCCTCAGGGGGCGACGCAGAACTCGTTGCCCTCCGGGTCGGCCATCACGATGTGGTGGCCGTCGACGACCGTGAGCACGCGGCCGCCCGCCGCGACGAGCTCGCCGGATTTCGCCACGACGCGCTCCCACTGGTCGTCCGACCTGCCCACCCGGATGTCGATGTGCAGCCGGTTCTTGGCAACCTTCGGCTCGGGCACCTCGAGCAGGCTCAGCCGCGGCCCGGCGCCGGCCGGATCCTCCAGCCAGGCCGCGCCGCCGTCACCCTCCCCCTCGCCGAACGACGCCACCCACTCGTCCCGCGTCGCGAACGGGGGCGGCGGCGGCTCGTCCACGTAACCGAGCGCCGATTTCCAGAACTCCGCCAACGAGACGGCATCCACACAGTCGAATGTCAGATCAACCCGTAGCCCCATGCCCGCATCGTGCCACTCCCCTACGACACTTCCCCGCCGCCAGCCGCAGCGGCTCGTCCCCGTGCCCGGTCGCGGCGCGCCTGTCGCCGCGCGGGCGCTGTCGGCGCGACCTTGGCGAAACGAGCGCCTGTCGCCGCGCGGGCGCTGTCGGCGCGGGCGCTCTCCGGACCCGCGCCGGGGCCGGCGGCGGGGCGCGCCGGGCCGGGGGCGTCAGGGGTGGTGGCGGCGGGACGGGTGTGGTGCGGTGGGGGACGGCTTTGCGCGTACCGGAAAGGGTTATAGCTGTCCGTGATTGGGCGGAAGGATGTCGGAGAGCTCATATGCGGCTATGTGCGCATACTTCCAATCCAGGGGGTCGTGCACGCTGTGCGTTCGCGCGTTGCGCCAGTGGCGGTCCAGGTCCCACTTGGCGGCCGCTGCGCTGGTGCCGCACATCGCGAAGAGCTCCGAGCCCGCGTCGACCGCGACCTCGCTGGCGAACGCCTTCGCCGCCGCTACCGTGAGTGATCCGCGGGTCGCCTCGTCGGCGGATGCCGGGATCAGGCCGATCTCGTCGAGGGTGCGTGCGGCCGAGTCCAGCAGCGCCTCCGCGGCCCGGACCCGGCTGGCCAGGCGCCCGTAGCGGTGCCGCACGTGCGGATCCTCCGCAGCACTGCCGTGACCTGCCCGGATGGCCTCCGTCGACGGACGGGCCGTGGACCGCAGATAGGTCCGTGCGTCGCGCAGCGCGGCCCCGGCGATCCCCGCCTCGATCGCGGTGTGCACCAGCTGCGCCCGCGCCCCGAGCTGCTGCGGCACCTCGTAGGCCGACGCGTAATCGACGACCAGCTCGACCGGGACATCACGGAACGTGGCCGTCCCGCTGATCGTCGCCCGCTGGCCGATCACGTCCCAATCGGTGTCCACGGTGACGCCGGGCGCGTCACGGGGCACGAACGCCAGCACCAGGCGGCCCTCCGGGGACAGCGCGCTGACCGCGATCCAGGCGCTGGTCAGCGCGCCAGTCGTGTAGTACTTCACGCCGGTCAGACGACCGTCCGTGATGGTGGTGCGCAGGTCCTGCGCATGCTTGCCGCCGCGCTCGGCGAGGGCGTTGCCGAGGCGCTTTCCGGCCAGGACGTCGGCGAAGAGGCGCTTGCGGGCGTCGGCGCCGCCGTGCACGGCCAGGATGTCGATCATGAGGTAGTGACCCTGCGGCACCTGGGCGATCGCCGGGTCGGCTGCCGCGAGGACGCGGGTGACCTCGGCGAGGGTGCGGGGGCCGAGGCCCGGACCGCCGTCCGCCGCCGGGATCGTGATGCCGAGCAGGCCGGACGCGTCGAGGGCGGCGAGCGCGTCGTGCGGGATCACCGCGGCGCCGTCGCGGTCGCGCTGGATCGCGCCGGGTTCGAGCTCGGCGGCGAGCCGGTGGGCGGCGGTGACCGCCTCGTCGTGGGTCAGCATGCGCCGATCCTATGCGGCAACCCGACTGCCCCCGAGGGCCTGCTCAAGTCGCCTCTGGCCGGAACCGATCAGCCCGGAACCGATCACCCGGAACCAATCATCCGGAACTGATCAGCACGGAGCTGGTCGGCGGGTCGGCACCGGCGGAGGAGGATCCTTGCACACCTGGACGAATCGGGTGCCTCCGTCGCGGGCGTCGTATCGGGCGCTCGGCCTGCTCTACGCCGTCACGACGGCAGCCCTGCTCGCCGTGGACGCGGGCGGCGGCGACGAGGAGTGGATCGCCGAGACGGCCCGGTTCGGCTTCGGCGTCTTCGGCATGCTCGCGGCCCTGCGCGCGGCCCGCCTGCCCGACCTGCCGGCACGTCTGCGGCGGGCCTGGACCGCGGTGGCCGGCTGCTTCGGCGTGCTGGTGCTCAGCGTGCCGGTGCTGTGCGTGCTGAACCTGAGCGGCCTGAACCCGGGTGACGCGAAGACCGCGGACGACGTCATCCACGTGATCTTCGTGGTGGCGCTGCTGATCGCGCTGCAGCTCTTCCCGCTGGCGAAGATGCGTCCGCGCGACCGGGCCAAGAACGTGCTCGACGCGATGACCGTGCTGGTCGGCGGCTCGCTGGTGCTCTGGTACACGGCCGTCGACCCGATGATCCACAGCGGTCACGACTTCACGGACGGGTTCGTCTCCGCGGTGCTCTACCCGATCGGCGACCTGGCCCTGCTGTTCACCGTGGCCCGCGCCCTGCTGCGCGGCGCCGACGACTCCGCGCGGCGGCCGTTGCAGCTGCTCACCGCGGGCACGCTGGTGCTCTTCGCCGGCGACGCGGTGAACGGTTACCTGAACGCGCACGGCATCACGGTCAGCGCCTCCTGGCAGTTCTACTGGTGGATCACCAGTGACGCGCTGCTCGCGGCGGCCGCGGTGGAGCAGAGCCGGCCGGCGCGCCGGGCCGGGTTCACCCACCGGCCGGGGTTCCGGATCGGGCGTTGCCTGCCGTACCTCGCGGTCATGGTCGCCCCCGGCCTGATGCTGTACTCCGCGATCGCCGAGAGGCACTTCTCGCCGTGGGGCGGCCTCGCCATCGGCGGCGCCGCGCTCAGCGCCCTGGTGCTGTCGCGCCAGACGCTGGTCCAGCGGGAGTCCGACGAGCTGGCGCTGATCGACGGGCTGACCGGCCTGGCCAACCGGTCCCGCTTCCGCGAGACGTCGCACCGCGGGCTGCACCGGGACGCCCGCGCGGGCCTGCACTCGGCCGTCCTGGTGATCGACATGAACAGCTTCAAGGAGATCAACGACACGTTCGGCCACCAGGCCGGCGACGCGGTGCTCGTCGAGCTCGCCGACGTGCTGCGCCGCTGCGTGCCGTCGCCGGGCCTGCCGGCCCGGCTCGGCGGGGACGAGTTCGCTGTCACGCTCTCCGGCCTGGCGTCACCGCGGCAGGCGTACGAGACGGCCGGCCGGATCGCCGCCGCGCTCGGCCCGGTAGCCGTCGACGGCCGGCTGATCACCCTGGCGGCGAGCATCGGGGTGGCCGTGTCCGCGCCGGGCGAGCTTCACCACGACGAGCTCGTGCACCGCGCCGACCTGGCGATGTACAAGGCGAAGGCGCTCGGCCCGGAGACCCGCTGGGCGGTCTGGCAGGAATCTCTCGAAGCCGCCGCCGGAAAACCTGAAGTCGCCGCCTGAAAGAACTGTTGTTCCGGACGCCCTAACGCATCTACTGGTATGGATCGGCTGGTCCCCCACCGGCCGATCGTCATCCCCAGTGGAAGGACCCGTTATGTCCGTAACACGAAGGCGGAGACGGCTCACCGCAGCCGTGCTCGCCGCCATCGCCGCACCGGTCGCCGTCGTCGCGGTCGCAACGAACCCGGCATCGGCGGCCGTCGCGCGCCAGATGGAGGATCTCGACCGCGGCCTGATCAGCGTCCGATCCGGCAGCGCGAACCTGGTGAGCTGGCGCCTGCTCGGCACCGAGGCGCCGTCGACCGGATTCAACGTCTACCGCGCGGGCACCAGGATCACCACGACCCCGGTCACCGGGTCGACCAACTACCTCGACGCCGGCGCCGCGGCGAACGCGGTCTACACCGTGCGTGCCGTTGTCGGCGGCGTCGAGCAGGCCGCCTCGCCGAACTCGCTGACGTTCGCGAACGGCTATCTGGACGTGCCGATCTCACCACCGGGATCCGGCTATTCCGCGAACGACGCCTCGGTCGGTGACCTGGACGGCGACGGCGACTACGAGATCGTCCTCAAGTGGGACCCGGCGGACGCCAAGGACAACTCGCAGTCCGGGGTCACCAGCAACGTCTTCGTCGACGCGTACACCCTGCAGGGCCAGCGGCTGTGGCGCATCGACCTGGGTCGCAACATCAGGGCGGGCGCGCACTACACCCAGTTCCAGGTCTACGACTACGACGGGGACGGCACGGCCGAGGTGGCGATGAAGACCGCTGACGGCACCCGCTCCGGGACCGGCGTGGTGATCGGCTCGTCGACCGCCGACCACCGCAACTCGTCCGGCTACATCCTGTCCGGCCCGGAATACCTGACCATGTTCAACGGCCGGACCGGCGCCGCGATGTCGACGGTCAACTACGTCCCGGCGCGGGGAACCGTGTCGTCCTGGGGCGACAGCTACGGCAACCGGGTCGACCGGTTCCTGGCCGGCACCGCGTACCTGGACGGCGAACGCCCCAGTCTGATCATGGCGCGCGGCTACTACACGCGCGCCGTCGTGGCCGCCTGGGACTTCCGCAACGGCGCGCTGACCAGCCGCTGGACCTACGACTCGGGCACCGGCAACACCGGCGCCTACGGCCAGGGCAACCACCAGCTGTCGATCGCCGACGCGGACGGCGACGGCAAGGACGAGATCATGTACGGCGCCGCGGCGATCAACGACAACGGCACGCTGATGTGGCGCAGCGGTCTCGGCCACGGCGACGCCCTGCACGTCGGCGACCTGATCCCGTCCCGCGCCGGCCTGGAGGTCTACCGACCGTCGGAGAGCACCTCCCAGCCGACCGACGCGATGCTCGACGCCCGTACCGGAGCGGTCATCTGGTCCCACCCGTCCTGCGGCTGCGACAACGGCCGGGCGGTGGCCGCAGACGTCCACGCCGGCAGCGCGGGCGCCGAGGCCTGGTCGTCGTCGGTCAGCGGGCTCTCCAACACGGCAGGCCAGAACATCGGCCGCAAACCGTCGTCGGCGAACTTCCTGGCCTGGTGGGACGGCGACCCGGTCCGCGAACTCGTGGACGCCACCCGCGTCGACAAGTACGGCACCAGCGCCGACACCCGGCTGCTCACCGCGTCCGGCGTGGCGTCGAACAACGGCACGAAACAGACGCCGGCCCTCTCCGGCGACATCCTCGGCGACTGGCGGGAGGAGATCGTCTGGCGGCTGTCGGACTCGTCGGCGCTGCGGATCTACAGCACACCGGCGGCGACGGACCGGCGCGTTCACACGCTGATGCACGACTCCCAGTACCGCGTCGCGATCGCCTGGCAGAACACGGCGTACAACCAGCCGCCGCACCCTAGCTTCTTCCTCGGCAACGGCATGACCACGCCGCCGCAACCCGTCATCTATCTCCGCTGAGCAGGTGAAACACCGTCCAGGCCCGGCTTGCTCCGGTGCCGGGCCTGGACGGCCACTGCTTGCCGGGTTCCGAGTGTGCTGGGCCGTCGTGGGCCGTGCCGGCACTCCCCCGCTCCGGGGACAGCCCGACGACACACCGAGGCCCCCAGTCAGCCTGCCACCGCGGCCGGAGGCGTCATGCCTTCTCATCCTCACTTCGTCCCGGGGCACCGATGAACACGGAACCGCTGCACAACAGCCGTGCGCTGGGGCTGTTCGACGCGATCCTCCATAGCGCACGCCACGATGCCGGTCGTGGAATTGGCCGGAAGGGGCGGATCCGCCGGCTGTCGTGTATCGCCGCGCCGCCGTGTTCCCCGACCAGGTGGAGGAACTCTGCGGTATCGAAGACGACCTGGCCGAATACCCGCTGCCCGGTAGTGCGCCGATGCGGCCGCGCGTCACGGTCGGTCGCCGCTGACCGTGGAGCGCTGGGGGTTTGCGTCATTCTGCAGGGCGTGGGGCGTCCGCAGGTTTCCGTGCAGCGCGGGGTTTACCGTGGTTGTCGGCACGCTGGGTGACAACGGCTCGTGCTGACGGGCGGTCCGGTCCTGGTTTTCGGCTGGCCTTGCAGCGGTGATGACGCGCCTCGGGAACATTGCCGCGGCCGAGCGCGCTGACTACCAGCTGGTCCAGCTGGTAGTCAGTGCTGTTCTCGGCTGGTGGATCGTGGAAGCGCGCGGTCCGGCTGGCGTTCAGTGCTGTCCCGACGGGCCGGCGAGAACACCGACAGCCAGCCGGGCCACACGAGCTGGTCACCAGTGCTGCCGGATGCCTGTTCCGAGAGCACTGCGCGCCAGCCCGCCCGCACCGCTCCACGATCCACAACCGAGCGGCGCCACCTCACGTCCCACCGGACGACGGCTCCTCGATCAGCCGGCAAGGTCAGTGCTCCCGGACGCGGCAATGCTCTCGGGGCGACTTGCTCGGGGCGCGTCATCGCCGCCGGAGCCGGCAGGAGACCACGGCCGCCCGTCAGCGCGAACCCGCAGCGCTCCCCCACCGCCGGAACCCACTGTGACACCGGGCTCGGCGGGCGGCCCGCTCTCGCGCGCTGCGCGTTATTCCGCCGGGACGAGACGGGATGGGACGGGACGGGCGCGGCGGCGTGCGGCCGGGCTAAGCGTCATGAGCCTCGGCGAGGAACGCGCGGAACTCGGAGCCGTGCGCGGACGAGGCGATGTAGACCGCCTCGATCGCCGCCGCCAGGGGATCCTCCTCGCCGAGTGCCAGCAGCGCCGGGAACGCAACAGCCTGGTGCAGGACGTTGCGCGGGCCGCCGGGCATCTCCAGCAGCGTCTGCGGCACCTCCGGGTCCTCCAGGAGCCGCCGGAACGCCTCGCCGTGATCGATCAGGAAATCCGGCAGCGGACCGCCCGCCTCCACCGCCTCCAGCGACAGCGCGATCCACGGCACCCGATCGAGCGCGGCGGACGCCATCGCCCGGCGCACCGCCCAGCACGCCACCTTCCGCTGCCGGTCCGCGGGCAGGCCGGCCAGCCGGTCGAGCAGCGCGCGGTCCAGCTTGGCCAACGCCTTCGCCCGTGCCCGCAGGCCGCGCATCCGCTCGGTCGGCGGGACGCCACCCCATGCGGCGGCCTCCTGTTCGACGCGGCGCCGGCGGCGTTCCTCGTGTGCGCGGGTGGCTTCGGCGGCCGTGGCGCGCATCGGCTGCTCCCACGCCGGCGGCCGGCCCGGCGGAAGGCCGAGCAGGTGATCCCAGACCAGGCCGAGGAGCACCGCCTGGTGTCCGGGCACACCCTCGTGGCGTACCGTCGGCGTCCCGTCCTGCACGGTGAGCCGCACGGTGCTCGGCTCGTCGTCGGGCAGCCGCGTCACCGGATCCGGGAAGATCGGCTGCCCGGTCACCCATTCCCAGGTGTACGTCCCCTCGCGCACCCGCCGCAGCCGGATCTCCAGGTCCCCGGCGAAGATCGTCTCCGGTGGCGTCCAGGCCTCGTCCCGGCGCCGGACCACGGTGACCCGCTGAGCCGAGGTGCCCGGCGCTGTCAGCAGGCGGGTCAGCGCCCAGGTCGCGGCCTGTTCCGTCCGCTGCGGCCAGCCTCCCCGCGACCCGTCGTCGTAGAGCGTCCGCGACCCGGTCTCCTCGGTCACCGGCCACACATGCAGTTCGTGCTGCTCGGGCGGGTCCTCCTCGGTGCGGACGGACTCGTGGATCCGGTTACGCGCGTAGGCCCGTACCCTCATCAATCCGTGTCCCGTGAGGGGCACCCGGTCGAGCCCGTCCCGCGGCCCGGACATCAGCCCGATCACCGTCATCCTGCCGTCCGGGCACCAGAGCGTGGTCTCGCTGGCCGCGTCCCAGTCGTCGATCGACAGCACCGGCGGCTCGCTCGCGGACGGCACGATCCGCATGTCGATCTCCCCGGTGTGCAACCCGGTGAACCCGGTGCACTCGGCCGGTCCGCCGACGTGGAGCAGGTCGTCCCCGACGGTGTAGATCTCCAGCCCGTCGCCGCCGTCACCGGTGTACACCTGGTACTGGCAATAGCTGACGAACTGCCGCACGAACATCGACATGGGTCGACACTCTACGGCTGTCACTCCTCGACGCGCAGCGGGTTCGCGCAGTCGCCGACGACGATGCCTCGCGCCGTGTCGTAATCGGCCGTCGCGCAGGTCCGGCGGGTCATCGCCTGCTCGCCGTAGGGGTCGGTGCGGGAGTCGACGGTGACGTCGATCCGGCCGTCGGCGCGGGCCGCGTAGGTGGTCGGGATCGGGTGGCCCTCGACGGTCGGCGCGGTCACCCTGAGCGTGGCGACACGTTTCGCCCCGGCCGCGTCGAGCAGGCAACCGGCGGCGCCGGCCGGGAGCGCCTCCCCCTGTTTCAGCACAAAGGTCCCGCAGTCCGCCGGCACCCGGGACCGCGTGGGTTCCGGCGGGACGGAGAGCGGGGTGGAGGGCGCCTCAGCGAGCGGCGGGATCTCCAGGACAGGCGGGGCCGACGACACCGCCGTGTCCGGCGGGACAACGGCCGACGGCTCACCCCCGCAGCCCGCCGCGCCGATCGGCAGGCAGGCCGCGACCACGAGTGCAAGGATCCGCTTCATGGCCGTTTCGACGTCAGGACCGTGCCGGGCGTTCCCACCCCGGTGCCGGCGACCACGAACCCGGCACGCTCCCACGGACGATCAGCGCTGAGGAACGGGTTCTCCTCGACCATCCACTCGTCCCACTCCCGCTTCGCGGTCTCCGGGTCGACACCCTTGAGCCCCAGGTCACGCAGCAGACCGAGCCGTTCCGCCTCGACGTAGTCGGAGCGCACCCAGATCGCCACGTCGAACAGGTGCGCGAGGTCCCGCCGGGACGCGCCGACGCCCTCGACCAGCACCGCCCGGCAACCGGCCGGCACCTCGATGCGCCCGTCCCGGCCGCGCCGCTCCCACGCCGGCGGGCGCAGGCGCACCGCCGCGCCGGCGCGCAGCGGTTCGAGGATGCCGCCGGCCATCAGATCCGACCAGTCGAAGCGGGAGTGCCACCAGGCCACGTCGTCGGTGTGCACGATCGCCGAACCGGGGATCCGCCGGCTGAGCTGCTCGGCGAAGGTGGTCTTGCCGCTGCCGCCCCGCCCGTCGACGGCGATCAGCAGGGGCCGCCCGGCCGGCGTCCCGGCCGCGGCCAGCACCGAGGCGACGAAGTCGTCCCAGCCCGGTTCGTGCCATTCCCCTGCAGAAGTCTCGTCCGGTCCCAGCAACATCCGAGAACCATATCCCTCGATGCCGGATCGTGAGCGCTTCGCTCACGATCCGGCGCAGTGGCTCAGCGGCGGTGGTGCCGGGGCGCTGACGCCAGGGTGTCGCGCACCGTGAAGTACGCGGGCTTCTTGCGGAAGTCCTCCCACATCACCGTGGCCGCGCCCTCCTCCGGGAAGAAGACCGGCACCCACGAGTACTTGTCGGTGAAGCCCCACAGCGTGACCGAGTTGCACCCGTCCACGGCCAGGCACGCGTCCAGCACGGTCCGGTAGTACACCGCCTGGGTGGCGAGCTTCTCGTCGGTGACCGGCAGGTCCATCCGGACGTCCAGCTCGGTGATCGCCGTCGCCAGGCCGAGGTCGTCGAACCGCTGCAGGACACCGGCCAGCTGGTCGGGCGCCCCGTACCGCATGCTCAGGTGCGCCTGGGAGGCGAACCCGTGCAGCGGCACCCGCTGCTGGAGCAGCTGGCGGGCGAGCGTCTCGTACGCGTCGACCTTCACACCGGGCCACTCCACCCCGTAGTCGTTGAGGAAGAGCTGGGCGCGCGGGTCGGCCTGGTGTGCCCAGCGGAACGCGTCGGCCACGATGCCCGGCCCGAGCTCCCGGATGAAGATGTTCTCCTGCCGGTACTCCCCGTTCTCGGTGAAGATCTCGTTGGCCACGTCCCACTGCTGGATCTTGCCGCGGTAGTGACCGACCACCGTGAAGATGTGCTCACGCAGGATCGAGCGCAGCTGCGCCTTGGTGAACGTGCCCTCCTGCAGCCAGGCCGGGTTCTGGCTGTGCCACAGCAGGGTGTGCCCGCGGACGACCTGGCCGTTCCTGCGGGCGAACGCGACGATCGCGTCGGCCGGGCCGAAGTTGTACCGATGCCGCTCGGGGTGGATGAACTCCCACTTCATCTGGTTCTCGGGAGACACCGAGTCGAACTCCCGGGCGAGGATCCTGCGGTATTCGCGGTCGTTGGGGAACGGGTCCGGATAGGGCTGGTCGACGTGGTGCCCGCCGCCGGCCACCGCGGAACCGATCCGCAAGTATCGGGGAGCGGCGTCCCGCAGTGACGAGCCGTGGGCCTGCGCTGGCGGGGCGAACGGCAGGAGGACGGCCGCCGCGGCGACGACGGCCAGAATTGCCTTTCTCACGGGTGACTCCTTCGGTGGAGAGGAGCGCGAAACTTACGATATTGACTCGTAAGTTAGGCACCGGAACGCTCCCCGTCAATCGAAGTCGATCACTTATCCGGAAGGACGCGGGAACACGCCACCGTGATCAGCCCGGCGGCGACCACGGACAACAGGCCGACACGCAGGCTGGACAGGTCGGCGATCGCCCCGACCAGCGGCGCCGACAGCAGGAATCCGGCGCGCAGCAACCAGCTCGACACGGTCAGGCCGACGCCCTCCCGCAGGCCGGGCAGCTCGTCGGCGCTGTGCATGGCGGCCGGAACCAGCGTGGCGGTCCCGAGACCGGCCAGGGCGAATCCGATCAGCGTGGCCGGCACCGACGGGAACGCCAGGGCCAGTCCCATGCCGAGGGCCGCGACGGCGCCGCCGGCACGCACCACGGCGCGCTGCCCGAACCGGTCGACCACCCGGTCGCCGGTCAGCCGGCCGACGGTCATCGCCACCTGCAGGGCGACGAACGCGAGGCCGGCCACCGCGGCGCTGGTGAACAGCTCGTTGCGCAGGTAGAGCGCGCCCCACGAGGAACCGGCGTCCTCGACCAGCGCGCCGCAGGCGGCGAGCAGGCCGAGCACCGCGAGCATCCGGACGGCGTGCGCGGAGTAGGCGCGCTTCGGCGACGAGCCGGACGACGCCGGGGACGCGGGAACGGCGGCCCCGTCCGGGCCGGGCAGCATGAACCGGAACGCGACGATCGCGACCAGGCTGAAGAGCACGGCGGAGATGCCGAGGTGCAGCGGCAGGCTCATCGCCAGGCCGGCCGCAGCCGACCCCATCAGGCCGCCGAGCACCGCGCCCACGCTCCACAACCCGTGCAGCGAGTTCAGGATGGACCGCCCGTACACCCGCTGGACCCGCAGCCCGTGCGCGTTCTGCGCCACGTCCACGATCGCGTCGAGCGCGCCGGCCGCGAAGAAGACGGCGGCCAGGACCCAGACGTTCGGCGCGAACGCGACGAGCAGCACCAGCACGGCGAGCAGGACGATGCCGGCCGAGGCGACCCGCGCGGAGCGGAACCGGCGGATCACCGCGGCGGCGAAGAGGCCGGCGATGAGCGCGCCGAGCGGCATCGCCGCGATCGCCGACCCCAGCGCCGCGTTGGTCAGCCCGAGATCCGCTTTGAGCTGCGGAAACCGGGGCACTACGTTCGCGTAGAGCGCGCCGTTGGTGAGGAAGACCAGAGCGACGGCCACGCGCGCCAGGCGGGCTTCGCGCGGCGGGGCGGTGCGGGTGGTGACGGACATGCGTACGAGGGTACAGACGCTATGTACGCTTGTACATAACGCTTGCCCTCATGGACCCGCCGCCACGGCCGATAACGCATGCGTGGAACGGTCACTGAAGGACGGGCAGCAGCGCAGCGAGATCATCGCACCCGCCCTCCGGCATGATCCGCTGCTGACCGTGGCCAGCTGGTGGGCCATCCTCGCGGTGATCCTCCTGTTCGCGCTGGACGACGCCATCGAGTCCCAGATCCGGATCTACTGGGCGTTCCAGGTGCCACTCGACGCGCTCGTCGCGTACTCGTCCTGGCGGGTCTCCCGGATCGCGACCGGCGCGATCAAGCGCTTCTGGTGGGTTCTGACGTTCTGCGGCGTGCTCTTCGTCATCGGGGACACCACCCAGACGGTCACCGTGCTGGTCGCCGGCGCCGGCACCCGGACCAGCGGCGGCGCCGTGCAGAGCATCTGCTTCGCGGTCGGGCTCGGCGCCCTCATCCTGGCGATGCTGCTGCACCCGCACCCGCAGCGCTCCGGCCGCGATCGGCTCGCGTTCTGGCTCGACTCGGCCACCGTGATGGTCGGCGGCGCGGTCGTGGCCTGGTGCTTCGGCCCGGGCAGCAACTCGACCGGCGCCCTGGTCACCACGCTCGCCGCCGGCGCGGTGGTGCTCACCTCGGCGTTCGCGTCGGTGAAGATGAGCCTCAACGGCAACGCGCCGATGCACAGGGCGGCCGCGTTTCCGATGATCGTGGCGGCCGGCGTGAACAGCATCGCGTTCTTCCTGCCCGGCGGCACCGATCAGGCGCTACCGGCCTACGCCCTGGCGATCCGCTTCCTGCCGTCGCTGCTGATCGCCATCGGTCCGCGCACCCAGGAGATCATCGCCCGGTTCGACCAGAGCGCGTTCGGCACCCGGCGCCGCAAGCCGTACAGCCTGCTGCCCTACGGCTCGATCGCGATCGTCTTCGGCGTGATGGTGCTGCTCATCGCCCGCAACGGCGGCCTGCGGGGGGCCGACAACGGACGGCTCTGGGGCGTGATCGCCGGGCTCGGCGTGATCATCGCGCTGGTCGCCGGACGGCAGCTGGTCGCGTTCCACGACAACACCCGGCTCATCTCCGAGCTCGACCGCACCCTCGCCGAGCTGCGCGAACACGAGATCCGGCTGCGCCGCCAGGCGAACACCGACGGGCTGACCGGCCTCGCCAACCGCACCCACCTGCACGACGAGATGGCCGCGGCGCTGGACGGCCACGAGCCGGGCACCGTCTCGCTGTTGCTGATCGACCTGGACGGCTTCAAGGCGGTCAACGACACCTTCGGCCATCCGGCCGGCGACGCCCTGCTGGCCGGGGTGGCCCGCAAGCTCACCGAGTCGGTGCGCGGCGACGATCTGGTCGCCCGCCTCGGCGGCGACGAGTTCGCGGTGCTGCTGCGTGACTGCGACACCGCCGCTGCCGAGCACACCGCCAATCGCATCCTGCGCTCGCTGGAGACGCCGATCCCGGTCGACGAGGGCGCCGCCGTCCACGCCAACGCGAGCATCGGGGCGGCCACCGCCGGGCCGGACGCCGACATCGAGACGCTGCTGCGCGACGCGGACATCGCCATGTATGCGGCGAAACGCGATGGAAAGGGCTGCTTGCGCAGCTATCACCCCGGCTTGGCGGTAATCCATCAACGCGCGGCGGAGCAGGCTTGGGGCCGGGCGAGCTGACTTCCCCATCGGGTACGGGGTAACTCCGCCGACCGGGTCACGCGGGCTCCCCGGCGAATGTGCGATGGTGATCCGGTGACGCTCGACGACCTGGTCCGGCTGCGCCGCGCCCGCGACCGGATGGACCGCGACTACGCGGAGCCGCTCGACGTCCCGGCGCTGGCCCGGGACGCCTGCATGTCGGCGGGTCACTTCTCCCGCAGTTTCCGGGCCGCGTTCGGCGAGACGCCGTACAGCTACCTGATGACCCGCCGGATCGAGCGCGCGAAAGCGTTGCTGCGGCGCGGCGACCTGTCCGTCACCGAGGTGTGCTTCGCGGTCGGCTGTACCTCGCTCGGCTCGTTCAGCTCCCGGTTCACCGAGCTCGTCGGGGAGAGCCCGAGCGCGTACCGGGCGCGCAGCCACGACGCCGGCGCGGGCATCCCGGCCTGCTACGCCAAGATTTACACCAGACCGGTCAGGAACGGAGAAGCCCGCCGGACCGCCCGGCCGTAGCGTGGGGCGCATGACGATCCGACTCGCGCAGACGTTCATCGCCGCTGACGACTTCGACAAGGCGCTCACCTTCTACCGCGACGCCCTGGGCCTGGAGGTCCGCAACGACGTCGGCTACGAGGGGATGCGCTGGATCACCCTCGGCGCGCCCGGGCAGGACGTGGAGATCGTCCTCGAACCGGCCCTCGCCGACCCGAACGCCTCCCCCGCCGACCGGGAGACCATGGCCGAGCTGCTCGCCAAGGGCCTGCTGCGCGGCGTCATCTTCACCACCGAGGACGTCGACGGCACGTTCGAGCGGATCCGGGCCGCCGGCGGCGAGGTGCTCCAGGAGCCGATCGACCAGCCGTACGGTGTCCGTGACTGCGCCTTCCGCGACCCCTCCGGCAACATGATCCGGATCAACCAGAAGAAGTGATTAGCGGCTGCCGGCGGGTATTCCTCCTGTTGCCGAGAGGAGGCCGGCATGACAGCCACCGACCCGAACGGGCAGCCGGACATCGAACGCCCGGTCGACCTGAACGACATCCGTGAACGCGAGAAGGCGCAGCGGCCGGACGAGGAACGCCGGGACGACGACCCGGGGAAGCCGCCGCCGCAGCCCGAACCGACCGACTGATCCACTCGCACCGGCCCGGGGGTTCCGCCCCGGGCCGGTTGCTGCCCGGGGTTCCCCGGCGCACAGGAAGCCCACAGATCACTCATGGGTCAGGGCCAAGAGCTGGGCGGACAGTAATCGTCATGACCGACTTCGCGATTCGCTTCCCGCAGACCCAGTCCTCCGCCGCCGTCGCCGTGACGCCGATCCGCTGGCGGATGCGCGGCGCCGCGATGGCCGCCGCCGTCGTCCTCGGCACGGCCGGCAGCACCGCCGCGATCCGCTCCGCCGACCACGGTGTCGCGGTCGCCCCGATCACCTCCGCGGTCCCGTCGTCACCGGTCACCGGTGTGGCCCTCGCCTTCGGGCTGGCCGCCGCTGCGGGGTCGGCCACCGCTGTCGGCCCGGCCAGCATCGCTCCGGTCGCCGCCGCGCCGCTGCGGGCGTTCGTCTACGACAGCGCGACCGGCGCGGTCCGCGAGATCGCGTGACCCGCCGTGACCGCCAGGATCCTCCGCTCGCCGGTCACGGCTCGCACGGCGGGCGGGTGTGCCACGCCGCGACACCGGCCGTCACGAAACCGGCGGACTCGTACAGCGGGCGGCCGGCCTCCGTCGCGACCAGGGTGACATGCCGGTCCGGGCAGGCCGCCAGAGCCGCCGTCAGCACGGCCCGGCCGGCGCCGCGGGAACGCTGCTCGGGCAGCGTCGCCAGCCAGTAGACGCCGACGGCCGTACCGTCGTCGTAGGTGTAGGCGGCTGCCGCCGGCGATCCCTCGTGACGGCCCAGCCACACCCGCCAGCCCGGCGTCGCCAGCAGGTCCGGTGACAGCGCCCGCCCCGGCGACCAGGGCTGATAGGCGGGCAGCGGGAACCCGTCGACGATCACGCGTTCCGCCGCGGCCAGTTCGTCCGGATCGTGGACCTCGCTCACCCGTACCCTCGTGATCGGCGCGGCCACGCGCCCTGGCCGCCGGATCATCACCGGCATCTGCCGAGTGCCGGGCCCGGGTTCGACGACGCCGAAGGCGTCCTCCACCACCAGCGTCCGCCGCGGCGCCAGATCGAGCACCTCATCGGGTCGCGCCTCGGCGCCGAGCAGGATCACCCGCGCGCCGGCCGGGTGCTCGGCCAGCAGATATCCGTCGCCGCGCACCACCCCCGCCGTGTGCGAGGCCCACATCGCCGCCGCGTTCGCCAGGTGCATCTCGATCATGGCCGCATCGTAGACGGCCCGCTCTTTGTCCGATCGACGGTGGCGCGTGTCCGATCGGACCATCGCCGCGAGCGTGCCGAGCGTGTTGGTCGAGGGTGACCTTCGAGCCTTCCGTTTCTGAGTCGCCGTCGACGCTCGACGAGCCGGCGCCGGAACCCGGCGAGGCGGTCGTGCAGCCCGGGCAGCCGGTGCCGGAGCCCGGCGAGGCGGTCGTGGAGCCCGACTCGGGGCAGGCCACGGTTCGTATCCCGGTTCCGGCTCGCGCCTCGCGCCGGCGGGCGCTGTGGCCCCGGGTCGCCGGCGGCTTCACCGCCGCCGTGCTGCTGGGTGGCATCGCGGCGTTCACGCTCAACGGCCCCGGCGCGATCGAAGCCGGCGTCACCGCCGCCGAGCTCGACGCCAACCAGCGCGGCGACCACGCCGTCACCGGCGCGATGGGCGAGCCGGCCCGCGACGGCGGGTTCGAGTTCACCGTCACGGCGATGACGTGCGGCGGCGAGCGGGTCGGCCCGGCCGCGTACGGCGCGGCGGCGCAGGGCGAGTTCTGCCTGATCGACCTGACCGTGACGAACATCGGCACGTCCCCGACGGCGTTCCTGGACATGCCGCAGCTGGCCCGCGACGCCGAGGACGGCGTTCACCACCCCGACACCATCGCCGGGACCTGGGCGAACCAGAAGCACCCCGACTTCACCCGGTCGATCGGCCCGGGGCACACGGTGAAGGGCCGGCTGGTCTTCGACGTGCCGCGCGGGACCCGGCTGACGACCCTGGTCCTGCACGAGGTGATGTTCAGCCGGGGGGTGCGGGTACCGCTGCGGCGTGGGTGATTGTTCTTGTTTGTTCAGACACAAGGAATTCACGTACGTCGACATCTCGTGACGTTCGGCTCCCGTAGATCTATGCGTGTCCGCACCGGACATCGTCATCGATGGGAGCCCCCATGCGCCTGTCCCTCCGTCCCCTCATCCCCGCACTCCTGGCCGCCGTCCTGGGCGTCACCGCACTCAGCACCCCGGCTGAGGCCGCGCCCACCGGCATTCCGGCGAAGGCGACCGCGCAGACCTACCTGAACGCGCTGACCGTCGCCGCGGAGGCGAACGCCGGCAGCTACGACCGGGACCTGTTCCCGCACTGGGTCACGATCAGCGGGACCTGCAACACCCGGGAGACCGTCCTCAAGCGCGACGGGTCCGGCGTGGTGACCAGCTCGGCGTGCGCCGCGACGTCGGGGTCGTGGTACTCGCCGTACGACGGGGCCACCTGGACCGCGGCTTCGGACGTCGACATCGACCACGTGGTGCCGCTCGCCGAGGCGTGGCGGTCCGGTGCGAGCGCGTGGACCACGAGCAAGCGGCAGAGTTTCGCGAACGACCTGACCCGTCCCGAGCTGATCGCCGTGACCGACAACGTCAACCAGGCCAAGAGCGACCAGGACCCGTCGACGTGGCAGCCGTCGGTCACGTCGTACCGGTGCACGTACGCCCGGATGTGGATCGCGGTGAAGTACTACTGGGCGCTCACCCTGCAGCCGGCGGAGAAGACCGCCCTGCAGGCCATGCTGAACACCTGCGGTTAGCTCCGTCGCCGCCGCGCGTGAGTCCACGCGCGGCGGCATGTGAGCCGGGAAAACCGCTCAGCGGACGCTGCGGTCGACCGGCTCGTCCGGGTCGGCGCTCGCGCCCGAGCCACCCGTGCTCGCCGACGGGATGCTGGCCTTCAGGGCCGCGACGTCCTGGCACACCGTGCGGAACTTGAGGATCTCGCTGCTGACCGCGGCGGTCAGCGTCTGCTCGTCCGGGTTGCCGGCCGCCGCCTGGGCCTTGCGGACGCTGAACTCCAGCGCACCGGTCTGGGTGGTGATCAGCGTGCTCTTGGCGGACTTGCCGGCGGTGACGATCTGGCTCGCGGACTCCAGGTCGAGGTCGTGGCCCGCGTTGCCGAGGACCGCGTTCTCCGCCAGCGTGCAGGCGGTCGCGGTGCCCTCGTCCAGGCCGGACAGGTCCGCGGCGGAGGCCGCGGTGGCGGCGCCCGGAGCGGTGGTGGTCTCGTCGCTGCTGGCGCAGCCGGTCAGGCCCAGGGTCAGCAGGACGCTTGTGGCGATCACTGCGGTGGTTGCTCGCATGGCGGGCCACGTTACCGATCCGGTCATCGCGGGCGTCTGCGGGCAACGGGTTTGTGACCTAGGTCTTCCGCATCGACCGGCCGCAATGGCAACATCACGTAATGCGAGCAGTGGTCGCCGAAATGTCCGTCCCTCGTTACCTTTTGACCGCCGCCGGGCGGCCCTCTCTGCTCACCCTGCGTGACGACGCGCCCGAGCCGGCTCTGCCGTCCGGCTCCGGCTGGGTGGTGCTGCGGCCCGAGCTCTCCGGCATCTGCGGCAGCGACGTGGCGGTCGCCCACGCGAAGTCGTCACTGGTGCTCAGCGCGTTCTACACCGCCCGGCGGCAGATCCTCGGGCACGAGATGGTCGCCGTGGTGGAGTCCACCGGCGAACGGGTCGCCCTGGATCCGGTGCTCTCCTGCGCCCAGCGCGGCTTCACGCTCTGCCGTTCCTGCCGGGGCGGCCGTCCGAACGTCTGCGAACGCCAGACCAGCCCGGCGCAGGGATTCGACGCGGCGCTCGGGGGTGGCTGGGGTGAACGCCTCGTCGCCCACGAGACCCAGCTGCACCCGGTCGGCGCGATCCCGTCCCGCCGCGCGGTGCTGGCCGAGCCCGCCTCGATCGCCCTGCACGCGGCGCTGCGCTGGGAGCGGCGCGGCGACCGGGCCGTGGTGATCGGACCGGGGACGATCGGGTTGCTGCTCACCGCGGCGCTGCGGCGCCTCCACCCGGATCTCGACATCACGGTGATCGGGCCGGGGTCGCGGGCGGAGACGATGGGCGCGACCCGCACGCTGCCGTCCGGGCCACGGGCGGTGGAGGCGTTCGGGGCGGTGCTGCGGCCGCGGATGACGCGGACGCCGATCCTCGTGGACGGGGTGGACGTGGTGTTCGACTGTGTGGCGGCGCCGCAGACCATCGACCTCGGACTGCACCTGCTGCGCCCGGCGGGCATGCTGGTGTTGATCGGCAGCGCGGGCAAGCAGAAGGTGGACTGGTCCCTGGTGTGGAACCGGCAGCTCACCGTGCAGGGGACGGTCAACTCGGCGCCGCCGGTGATGGCCCGCGTGGTGGAGTGGCTGGGCGACCCGTCGTTCCCGGCGGACGGCCTGGTCACACACGTGCACGATCTGGACGACTGGCAGGCGGCGCTGGCGACGGCCACGGCCGGGGCCCGCGCGGGCGCGGTGAAGGTGGCGTTGCGCCCCGACCCGTCGATCCCGCTGGTCACGTGACGCGCAGCTCCAGGAGGGAGTAGCCGTAGGAGCCGTTACGCTTCGTACCGTACATCCGGATATAACGTGCTGTTTCGCCCTTGGCGTCGATGGCGACCTCGCCGCCCTTGCCGGCCGTGGTGGAGTACACGGCCTTCCACTTCGTACCGTCCACCGACGTCTCCACCCGGTAGGCGACGCCGTACGCGTGCTCCCACACCAGCGTCACCTCGGAGATCCGCCACCGCTGGCGCAGATCCACTTTGATCCACTGCGGGTCGGAGAAGCCGCTCGACCACCGTGTCGTCTCGTCCCCGTCGATCGCGTTCCTCGGCAGCCACGCATCGCCCTCCACCGCCGACGCGCTGGCCACGCCGCCGAGCGCGAGATTGGCCCCGCTCGGGTTGCTCTTCCCGGCCGGGCTGCTCGTCCCGGCCGGTCCCGACCCGGCCGGCCCCGACGGGCTCGCCGCCGCGCTGCCGGCCGGAGAACGCGACACCTGTCCGGCGGCCGGCGCGCTCGCCGCGAGCGGCGCGGCCGGGGCGCTTCCCGGCGGCGGCGCTGCCGAGACGCCTCCCGGCAGCGGCGCGCCCTGAGCACTTTCGGTCAGAGGCCGGGCCAGCGCACTCGGCAGGACCCCGCTTCCGACCGGCTCGGCCACCGGCGGGGGCGCGGGCTCGCTGCCCGCCTCCGCGATTTCCATCCGGTACGCCCAGCCGGCGCCCGCCAGTGCGACAACCGCGACCGTCACCCCGACGACAGCCCGGCGAACGCCTTTCCGCCCGCCGGCCGGCCGCCCCGGCGCCGCTGGCGCATCCGGCCCGAGCCGCCCGGAGTCGTCCCGTCCGGGTGCCGCGAGCGTGGTCCGCCCGAGCAGCGCGGACTCGCCCCGCCCGGGCGTCGCGGAAGCGTTCCGAGCCGGCGCCGCGACAGCGGGCGGCGCGCCGGGCCCGGCCGGATCGCTCGTGCGGGCGACCGGCCGCTGCGGCATCCGGGTCAGCCGCAGACTCTCCGCCCGGGACAGCCGCCGCTGCCCCGCCGCGTCGCGCCCCTCGGCCGGATCTGGTGCGTTGCCGTTCACTGTCGTCGTCTCCCCGCGATACGTCCGGCGCGCGCTCTGCGGCCGCAGCGCCGTATCCTGACGCATGCTCATGTCCGGAAAAGCACACCGCGTCCCGGTGCCGCCCGGGCACCCGGCCGGCGCTGCGCGAACACCGCCGGCGTGACGCCGATCACCCTCGCGTGTCGTCACTGTAAGGACTCCGAAGTGTTCACGGACCGAACCGGCTCCGGCACGCAACGCCAGCTCACGGCCATCGCGGAGGTCGCCGCGCTGGGCATCCCGGTGTGGCTGCGCGGCGGCTGGGCGATGGACTTCTTCCTCGGCCGGGTGACCCGCCCGCACCGCGACGTCGACTGGTTCGCGATGGCCGCCGACGCGGACCGGATCGCCGCCGCGCTCACCGCCTGCGGCTGGGAACGGTTACCGCACGACCACCAGCTGGAGTTCCTGCGTGACGGCGTGGAGCTCAGCTTCGCGCTGCTCACCACGGATCTGAAGGTCGCGGCGGGACCGTGGGCCGGCGAGTCCTGGCCGGCCGGCCTGCTCGACTGGCCGGCATGCCGGATCGGGGATGTCACGTGCGCGGTGGTCAGCCCGTACGCCCAAATCGAGATCAAGCAATCGATGCCGGTCTGGGTCCCGGGGTTGCCGAGGCGGCCGAAGGACGCCGGGGACGTGGGGCTGCTGCAAGCGGCGCTCGGACAGCGGCGAGACCCGCCCGGAACTGCTGCGGCGTCACGCCCCGGACCCGCTTGAACGCCACCGTCAGCGCGAACGCGTTGGCGTAACCGACCCGGCGCGCGATCGAGCCGATCGTGGCCTCGGTGGTGCGCAGCGACTCGGCGGCGAGGTCGAGGCGCCAATGGGTCAGGTACGTCATCGGCGGCTGCCCGACCAGCGCGGTGAACCGGCGGGCGAACGCCGCCCGGGACACCCCGGTGGCGGTGGCCAGCCCGGCGACCGTCCACTGCCGGTGCGGCTCCTCGTGCATGCTCCGCAGAGCGTGGCCGACGCAGGGGTCGCCGTGCGCCCGGTACCACCCGGGCGGATCGCCGGCCGGCCGGGCGAACCAGGCCCGCAGCGTGGCGATCAGGGCGAGGTCGAGGAGCCGATCGAGAACCACCTGCTGGCCCGGCTCGTCCCGCTCCACCTCGGCGTGCAGCAAGTCCATGATCGGTGACTGGACCTGCTCGCGGGGCACCCGGACGACGGTGGGCAGGGTGGCGAGCAGCCGGCCGCTGACGAAGCTGGAAACCTGATAGGCGCCGCTCGCGATCACCGTGGCGCCGCCGGTGCCGAGTCCGAGCGTGCCGGCGCGGCCGGTGCCGAGTCCGAGCGTGCCGGCGCCGCCGGTGCCGAGCCCGAGCGCGCTGGTGCCGGCGGTGAGCCGGGTCTCCGCGGTGATGTCCGTCCCGCCGGCCGTGACCAGCCGGTTGCCGGGATGAACGAAAACGGTCGGCTCGACACCCACCGAGGAGGCCACCGTGTACGGCGCGGGTCCCTGCACTATCGCCACGTCCCCGGCGTCGACGAACGTGGGCTCGCCGTCGTCCGGCACCACCCACGCGTGCCCCCGCAGCGGCGTGGCGAGCCCGAGCGGCGCCTCGTCGACGATCCGCAGCGCCCACGGCGGATCGAGCACCGACCGGCAGAACGCGGCGGTCCGGGCGCGCACGCCGTCGAGCAGGTCTCCGAGCGGGTCCATGACTCCGCAGCGTAGACGGACGAACATGCGAACGAGGCGCACGAACATGGATCGTCTCACCACCTGCGATTTGACTGGAGGCCTACCAAACCCGAGGAGGACCACATGTACGCGATCACCGGAGTCACCGGGCACGTCGGCGGCGCGGCCGCCCGAGCGCTCACCGAGGCCGGCCGGCCCGTCCGCCGGATCGTCCGCAACCCGGCCCACGAGCACGACGCGGTCGCTGACTTCGCCGACACCGCCGCGCTCACCAAGGCGTTCGACGGATGCGACGGCGCGTTCGTGCTGCTGCCCGTCGTCGCGCCGTTCACCGACGAGGCGCACCGCGGGCTCGCCGCCTCGATCGCCGCCGCCGTCGAGGCGAGCGGTGTCCCGCACGTGGTGGTGCTGTCGTCCTGGGGCGCCGACCTGGCCGCCGGCACCGGCCCGATCCGCTGGCTGCACCACCTGGAGAACCTGCTGCGCGCCACCGGTGCCACGGTCACCGCGATCCGGTCGCCGCATTTCCAGGAGAAGGTGGAGACCGTCCTGGAGGCGGCGACCGGCGCCGGGATCTACCCGGTCTTCGGCGACGACGCCGACGTCCCGGTTCCGATGGTCGCGACCACCGACATCGGCGCCGCCGTGGCGCACTCGTTGATCGACCCGCCGGCGGCGAGCGAGATCGTCGTCCTGGAGGCGCCGGAGTACACCGAGCGGCAGGTCGCCACGGCCCTCGGCGAGCTGCTCGGCCGGCCGTTGCAGGTGGTCACCGTGCCGCGTGCCGGCTGGCGGGAGGCGCTGCCGGTTCCCCCGCAACTGGCCGAGGAGCTGGTGGCGCTCTACGCGGCCGACGCCGACGGCCTGCTGCAGCCGGTGGGCGACCGCCGGGTCCGCTGCGCCACCGAGATCGCCGTCACCCTGCGCCGGATCGCCGGGCCGGGCGCGCGGACCTAGCCTGCCGTTCCACCTCCCGGCGCCTGATCCACCTCCCGCCGCCCGATCCACCTCCCAGCGCCTGTTCCCCCTCCCGGCGCCCGGCCCGGCGCCCGACCCGGTGTCACGTGCCGTGGCGTCGGACGGGACCGGGGAACGCCGGGTCCGATTGCCGCCAGACGAGGACGCGCCTGCGGACGACAGTAGGGGCATGACGAACGATCTTGATGGCAGAGTGGCATTGGTGGTCGGCGGGAGCCGGGGCATCGGCGCCGGCGTGGCCGCGCGGCTGGCCGAGGACGGCGCTGACGTGGTGCTGACCTACCAGCACCGTGACGATCAGGCGGCGGTCGTGGTGAAGCAGATCGAGGGCTTCGGCCGCCGCGGCATGGCGCTGCGGGTGGACAGCGCCGACCCGGACGCGGTGACCAGCGCGGTCGACCGTGCGGCCGCCCAGTTCGGGCGGCTGGACATTCTGGTGAACAACGCGGCGGTGTTCCTCGTCGGGCCGGTGGAGGATCTCGGGCGGGAGGAGTTCGATCGCATGGTCGCGGTCAACGTGCGGGCGCCGTTCCTCGCGTCGAGGGCCGCCGCCGGGCACATGGGTGACGGCGGACGGATCGTCACCATCGGGAGCAACATGGTGGAACGCACGGTGTTCCCGGGCTTCTCGCTGTACTCGATGAGCAAGACCGCCTTGGTAGGACTGACCAAGGGCCTCAGCCGGGACCTCGGCCCGCGCGGCATCACCGTCAACCTGGTCAATCCCGGCCCGATCGACACCGACATGAACCCGGCCGACGGCCCGGCCGCAGCCACGATCGCCGGCTTCACCGCGCTCGGCCGTTATGGAACACCTGCCGAGATCGCGACGGCGGTCTCCTATCTCGCCGGTGACGGCGCCCGGTACGTCACCGGCGCGGTGATCAACGTCGACGGCGGTTTCTCGGTCTGACGGCCGGGTTTCGCGGCGGGCGGTCGCGGCCACTCCGGCCGCGACCGTCTCGTCGGACCGCACCTGGCCGGACTTTTTCTAGCCCAGCAACGCCAGCGTGCGCTCGTCCGGGCCGTCGTAGAACCGGGTGAGCACCTGCTCGAACACTCCCGGCTGCTCCGACACACCGGGCTGTTCCGACACACCGGGCTGTTCGGACACACCGGGCTGCTCTGCCGCGCGGGCGAACAGGGTCATCGACGAGCGCAGCTTCATGTCGTCGGGGTAGCCGAAGATCTGGCTCGCGGATCGGCCGGTGTGGGCGAGCAGCGCGGTCGCGCAGGCGACCAGCCGTGGTCCGAGGACCGGGTGCGCCAGGTAGCTCCGGGCCTCCGCCAGGTCCCGGATCGCGTACTGCCGGGCGGTCGGGCTGGAGCCGAGGCCGGCGATCTGCGGGAAGACGAACCACATCCAGTGCGTGCGCTTGGTGCCGGCGACGATCTCGGCCAGGGCCTGCTCGTAGACGCCGTCCTGGGCCTGCACGAACCGTTCGAGATCACTCACGCCCGCCAAAATATCAGCCGAAACGGCCGCCGAAACATCAGGCGGAACGGCCGCCGAGATCTCAGGCGAAACGGGCCACCCGGACGCCGGAGAAGCCGGCGATGCTGCGGCGTGCCGCGCCGACGCCGCTCACGCCCTCGACGGTCACCTCGACGATGTCGGCGTCCGTGACGACCAGGGTCTCGCCGCCGGCCGGCATCCGCAGGATCAGCTCGCCGTTGTCGCGGACCTCGCCCCCGGTCGCGGTCAGACCGGTGGCGCCGCTGGTCAGATAGGGGTCGAGGTGGGGGTGGGGGGTGGCGAGCAGCGTCCGTGCCCGTACCGAAAGAACCCAGGGAAGGCTGAACGCCCCGGCCGGACCGGGCAGCTGGGCGAGCGCGCAGCGCCGCCCGGCAGCGTCCGCGAAGGTGACCACACGCCCGAGGCGGCCGCGCCCGAACACGCCCCGGGTCTGCGGCGTGAAGGTGCGGCCGTCGTAGTCACCCACCGCGTAGGAGGCGTCGGCGAGCAGCACCCACACGCCGTCGAGCGGGAACAGCTGCGGGCCGCGCGCGCCCTCCCGGGGTGTCAGCACCGACGGCGCGTCCCCGATCGGGACCTCCCCCGGGGTTCCGGTGCGGAACTGCTCCGGCAGCGGATCGGCGACCGGCTGCTCCCACCACAGCACCAGGTCGTCGGAGGTCGCCTGCCCCCAGCCGTCCGGCGTCTCGTAGAAGAGCTGGTAACGCCCGCCGGAGCGCACCACGCCGATGATCTCACCGGCCTCGCCGGCGCGCGGGGTGAAGTGCAACCGGGGCAAAGGCACACCGTCCATGTCTCTGCCTAGCACCAATTCTCCGATTCGTCCCCCGGGGCGTGTCACTTTCGCAGCAGCTGCGCGATTCCGGTCGGCGGGTGGCCGGTCAGGTCGGCGATGTGCGTGGTGACAGTGGCCAGCTCGCCGGCGGCGATCGCGAGGTAGGTGGAGACCCAGGCGTCGAGCTGCCAGCGCGGCGCGCCGTAGACCGCGCGCGACTCGTAGGCCTCCTCGACGGTCTCGTCGTGGTACCGCACGCCGAGAATCCCGGCGATCTCGGCGAGGCTGAGCGCTTCCGGCCCGGTCAGCTCGTAGGTCCGCCCGGCGTGCGCCGCCGGGTCCCGCAGCACCGCGACCGCCGCGTCCGCGATGTCGTCCTGCGCCACGGCGGCCACCCGCCCGTCGCCGGCCGGTCCGCGGATCACGCCGTCGGCCCCGGCCAGGTGCGGCAGGAAGTCGGCGTAGAGGTTGTCCCGCAGGAACGTCGCCGCGATCCCCCGCGCGCGGATGTGCTCCTCGGTCGCCCAGTGGTCGCGGGCCAGGGTGAACGTGGCGGCCGGGGACGCCCCGGCGAACGAGATGTAGACCAGATGTTCGACGGCGGCGTCAGCCGCGGCGTCGATGAACGTGTGATGCTGCTGGACCCGGTCCGGTGTCTCGGACGCCGACACCATCAGCACGGTCCGCACACCGTCCAGGGCCTTGCGCACGGCCGGCCCGTCGGCATAGGGCGCGACGACCGCGTCAGCGCCGGGCAGCCGCGGCGCCCGCGCCACGTCTCGCACGAGCAATCGCAGGGGTACGCCCAGGGCACTCAGCCGGTGAGCGATGCGGCCACCCAGCTGGCCCGTGGCGCCGGTGATCGCGATCGGTTCGGAACTCATGGGTCCATCCTGCCGGGACGGAAGGGTGGTCCGCCCCGGCAGGAGGAGATTTCCTGGTGCTGCTTCTCTGGTGCTGCTTCTCTGGTGCTGCTTCTCTGGGTGCTGCTTTTTCTAGCGTGCGTAGGCCTGGAACTCGGCGATGCGCACGTTGAGCGCCTGCGGGCTGGCCGTCGCGCAGTCCGTGTTGGCCCGCGGGTCGGCGTCCTGCTCACCGGCGTAGTCCGGGCCGCCCGTGCACTGGTTGGTGACGACCTCGATCCGCAGGTGGGTGGCCGTCGTGTCCGGGATGTCGAACTCCCGGACGATCACCTCCGGGGCCCGCGGGCGGGGCTGGCCGGACGGGAACGCGTCCCGCTTGCTGACGTAGACGGTCCGGAAGTCGGCCGCGTCCGCACAGTCCGTCGTGGCCGACGCCGTGCAGCCGAGAACCTTGAACTGCCGCAGCGCCGAGTACCGGTTCTGCGCCAGCGGGTCCGGGTCACCGGCGATCGCCGGGCGCAGCATCGCACTGACCTGCACCCGCTCGACCCGCTGCCGGTCACCGGCCAGGTCGACGGTGACACCCTTGCCGGCCACCGGGGCGTTCAGCGACGCCCAGTTGGTCGCCTCGGTGTCGTCGATCAGCGCGGCCAGGTTCACGCCGTCACCGGTCGCCGTCGCGCCGTTCGCGCCGGAGGTAAGGTTGGTCGGCAGTTTCACGGTCAGCGTCCGGTCCTGCCCGGACCGGAAGTCCGTGGGCCGGACCCGGGCTTCGCCGTGACCGGGCGCCTGGGCGATGAACGAGTACCGGCCGGCGACCAGGTCGACGGTGTCCGGCAGCGCGGTGGCCGGGTCGGTGTCGGCGACCGGGACCGCGCGGGCCTGGAAGTCACCGACGAACAGCTTGGCACCCGCCACGACCTTGCCGTTCTCGTCCAGCGGACGGAACTTCACTGTCGCCTCGTTCGCGTACGGCGAGGTGAAGCCGGGACGCGGGTCGGCGTCGCCGGGCCCGTTGCTCAGCGCCGCCTCACCGAGGCCACGCTTCGCGAACGCGTTCCAGATCAGGTCCTGGTTGGCGCCGCCGAACCGCAGCTGGTCCGCGGCGATCAGCGCGTCACGGGCGTCGACCTGGCTGTTGGCGCTGTTCGCCAGCAGCAGGAATGAGTCGAACACCAGCTGGATCCAGCGCCGGTTGCCCGGGCACTTGGTGACCGCGACCTTGCCGTTGGCGCAGGCCTTCTGCAGGGCCGCGTTGCCGGCGCCGTACCGCTTCATCAGCGCGGCGCGGATGTCGAAGTTCGCGGCGCTCCACACCTCGCCCGACGCGTGCACCTGCAGCCCGACGAAGTCGTAGTCGACGTGGCTGTAGTTGAGCGGGCTGCGGCTCATGTTGAAGTTGCGGATGCCCGCCGTGGCGTCGCCGGTCACGTACTCGCCGACCGTGTAGTCCTTCGAGTAACCGTGCTCGTACAGGTACTCGATCGAGAGCAGGTCGGACCAGCTCTCGCTCATGCCCTGCGGCGAGCTGAGGCCCGCGTTCGGCCCGGCGATCATGCGGTTGGTGATGGCGTGCGTGTACTCGTGGGCGATCACCGACATGTCGTAGTCGCCGTCGACGCACTCACCGTAGAATGCGCCGGCGATCGGCTGCCACAGGTACATGTTCGTGATCGGCGCCTCGCCGTCCGGCGGGGTGATCTGGTTGGCGTTGTTGCGGGCCGCGAAGTCCGGCGGTCCGCCGCTGATCCCACCGGCCTGCGCGTTGCCCTGCTCGTAGTCGTTGCCGAGCCCGGCGCCGGTGAAGTTCTCGGCCTGCATGTTCCAGGTCTCCTCGGTGAAGCCGAGGTGGTACGACCAGTCGTGCATCCGGTTGTGCATGGCGAACAGGTTCGCCCGGGCCGCGTCGATGTCGTTGCGGGCCGGCGTCTCGAACACGGTCGGCGCGCACTTCTCCTCGTACCACTGGTTGGTCCAGGGGTACTGGTACTCGCGGGTCGGGCTCGGGGTGGCGGTCTCGGTGCCGACCGTGAACGGGTCGCTGGAGTTCCAGTTGTGCACCGCGATCGCGTTGTTGCCGCGAGTCGTGAACGTCGGCTGATCGGTGGCCGGGTCGACGTCCCAGCCGAGCGGCGACGCCGGGTTGCCGACGGCCTCGTCACAGCGCCGGGACGGCTGCTGGCACCAGGTCCGGCGGGTGTCCGCCGACGAGTAGCTGGTGGGCGGCGAGTCCGGGAAGACGTCCCACTCCGGGTTGTCGCTGTCCGCGTCGACGATGCTCTCGCTGACCAGCACGCCGCCGTCGCGGGCGTCGACCCAGGTGGTGAACGCGACCGGGTCCGCGCCGTTCAGGTCCTCGCCGAGAGTGACCTGGTAGGCGGCCCGGGCGCCCTGCTCCGGGGTGGGCACCGCGACGAGCTGGGTGGCGAGCACGGTCGGGCTGGTGAGACCGGCGTCCTGCGCGGCGATCCGCTCGGCGTCGGCCTTGGTGAGGGTGGCGGGCGCGGGCGCCGCCGCGTCCCGGGCCAGGGACGAGGTGACATGCCACACCTTGCCGTCACGCAGGCCCACCGAGAGCAGGCCGTCACGACCGGCGACCAGGTCACCGAAGCGCTGCCGGAAGATCACGACGGCGCCTTCGCCGAGCGGCGCGTCGGCGAGCACCTCGAGGGCGTCCGCTCCGCGCTCGGTGAGTCCCAGCACGTCGAGGTTCTGTGAGACGTACGCCCGGGCGGCCGCGACCGGCTCCGCGGGCAGACCGGAGGCCAGCGGCTCCGCCGTGGCGGTCAGCGCGGCCGGGGTGCCGAGAGTGTTCCAGCGCGCCACCGCACCGAGATCGGCGGCGTCGCGGCGCTGCTGCGCGGTCGGGGCGACCCGGCCGCTGCGGTTGTCGACGGAATGCTCATGATCATGATCCTGGTCGTGCACCCGGGCGGCCCGGGCTGGCTCGGCGGGCGCCGCGTTCCCCGCGGACGCGGGAGCGAGCACGACGAGCGTGGCTGCGACTAATGCTGTGGTGGATGCCGCCGACGCACGGGATGGTGTGCGCACGGTACCTCCTCTGTGGACGGCCTTTACCGACCACTGCATCCGATCAGTCGAACGGCCCGCGCGACATGGGCCGAACATCCACAATCGAAGTCGATCAATTGCACATCCATCGATGCCTTCCGGTCCAGCCGCCGGGCCGGGGCACGGCGCGGGCAGGGGCGCGGGCAGCGGCGCGGGCAGCGGCGCGGGCAGCGGCGCGGGCAGCGGCGCGGGCAGCGGCGCAGGCCCTGCGGCCGAGCCGTAGCTGGCGCAGGCAAACGCGCTTGATCACATGCCTGAGCTACGGCTCGCCGGCCCCGGCCGTAGCTGGCGCAAGTAGACGCGCTTGATCACATGCCTGAGCTACGGCTCGCCGGCTCCGGCCGTAGCTGGCGCAGGCAAACGCGCTTGATCACATGCCTGAGCTACGGCTCGCGGGCCCCGGCCGTAGCTGGCGCAGGCAAACGCACTTGATCACATGCCTGAGCTACGGCTCGCGAGCCCCGGCCGTAGCTGGCGCAAGTCTCGTGGCAAGGCTCGTTTGGCCCCGGACCGCGTCCCGGCCCTCGCCGAGCCCATGCGGCGTCACGATGGGTCACCGAAATGGCCGGAGCGCTGCTGCTTCTCGGAATCCTGTGGATCCTGGAGCGTCCACGGACTTCCGCGAAGCGCCGCCTTTACCCCGAACGCCGGCACACCGAGTGACAATCACGGACGCTGACAGGCGGCCGCTCGCACGCGCTGACCCGAACTCCACACGCTCACAGCGCTCAGGGGTGGGATGCCGCCCACCGGGGCGGGATCATGGCAGATCGTGTCCCGGGGGCCGCAACTTGCCTAGATCTGCTTCGGTGGCGGTTGTACACGACGACGACCAGGTTGTTCGCGGCGCGACCGGTTTTTAGTGCGGGCGGCAGGGTGTGCGCGGGGCGCTTGTGCACGGCGCGGCCGGGTGTGCACGGCGCGGCCGCGTGGCACGGCGCGACCGGGCGGCGCTGACACGGCACGGCCGAGCGGTGCTGACGCGGCACGGCCGAGCGGCGCTGACGCCCCGCCCCGCCGCCGGAACGGGTCGGCGGCGGGGCGGGGCAGAGCGGGCGGGGCGGGGCGGGTAGGGCGGGGCAGAGCGGGCGGGGCGGGGCGGGTGCGTCAGCTGACTGGTTCGAGTTCGCGCTCGGGCTGGCTTTGCTTCGGGTGGCGCTGCTGCATCCGGCGTTCGCGGCGGCTCTCCACCAGCGTGTAGAGGGTGGGGATCAGCACCAGCGTGAGCAACGTGGAGCTCACCAGGCCGCCGATGACCACGACCGCCAGCGGCTGGGAGATGAAGCCGCCGGAGCCGGTGATGCCGAGCGCCATCGGGATCAGCGCGAAGATGGTGGCCAGCGCGGTCATCAAGATCGGCCGGAGGCGGCGCAGGCCGCCCTCGACGACCGCCTCGGTGACGGTCATGCCGCGTTCCCGGTACTGGTTGATCAGGTCCATCAGCACGATCGCGTTGGTGACCACGATGCCGATCAGCATGAGGATGCCGATCAGGGCGGCCACGCCCATCGGGGTGCCGGTGACGAGCAACAGCGCGACCGCGCCGACGAACGCGAACGGGATCGAGACCAGCAGGATCAGGGTCTGCCGGATGCTGCGGAACACCGCGACCAGGATCAGGAAGACCAGCGCGATGGCCGCGACGATCGCGAGGAAGAGCTGGCCGAACGCCTCGTCCTGCTGCGCCGTGACGCCACCGGTCTCATACGACGCGCCGGCCGGCAGGGTCAGCGCGTCGAGCGCCTCCTGCACGGCAGCGCCGGCCGCGCCGGTGTCGTCGCCGGCGGGCGTGGCGGTGACCGTGTTCGTCCGGGCGCCGTCGGTGCGGACCCGCTGGACCGGGCCGTCGACCTGGCTCACCGTGGCCACCTTGTCGAGCCGCACCGGGCCGCTCTCGGTCGTCACGGTCAGCGCCTTCACCTCGGCGAGGCTGTCCGGCGCCGTCGCGGCGGTCTTCACCACCACGTCGTTCGCCCCGGCCCGGCTGGTCGTGACGCCCTGCACGGCGGTGCGCAGCGTGGACACGATCGTCTGGTCGCTGACGCCCCACCGCGCGGCTGCCTCGCCCTTGGGCACGATGCTGATCTGCGGCGCGCTGGCGCTCAGGTCGCTGGTCACGCCGGTGACCTCGCTGACCCCGGCGAGGGCTTTCGCCACCTGCTCGGTGGCGGCGGTCAGGGTGGCGTCGTCGCCGGCCCGCACCGAGACCTCGATGTCGGTGCCGCCGAGGCCGGCGCCGCCGGAGCCGAACGTCAGGTCGTCGAAACCGGCGAGCGCCTCCTCGACCGCGGAGGCCTCGGCGCCCTCGGCGAGGTGCACCGTGTAGGAGACGGTGTTCGCGCCGCCGCCACCGCCGAGGAAGCCACCGGAGGAACCGATCACCACCTGGTACGACGTCACAGCGTCCAGCCCGGACAGCACGGTCTCCACTCTCTGGGCGGCCGCGTCGGTCCGCTCCAGGTCGGCGCCCGGCGGCAGCTCCTGGCTGATGCTCACGCTCTCCTCGCCGGAGTCGCCGAGGAAGCTGGTCTTCAGCGCGCCCGCCATGCCGGCCGTCGCCACCAGCAGCAGCACCGCGCCCGCGAGGACCGTCTTACGGCGCCGCACCGACCACGCGATCACCGGCAGGTAGAGCCGGGGCAGGAAGCCCTGCCGCTCCTCGGCCTCGACCTGCTCGCGGGAGACGTTCCGCGGTGCCGGGAGGAACCAGTAGGCGAGCACCGGCACGATCGTCAGCGACACCACGAGCGACGCCACCATCGCCACCGTCACGGTGATCGAGAAGGGCCCGAACAGCTCGCCGACGAAGCCGCTCACGAACGCGACGGGCAGGAACACGGCCACGGTGGTCAGCGTGGACGAGGTGACCGCCGAGGACACCTCACGCACGGCGGTCAGGATCGCGTGGCGACGGTCCTCCCCGTACCCCAGGTGGCGTTTGATGTTCTCCAGGACGACGATCGAGTCGTCGACGACCCGGCCGACCGCGATGGTGAGGCCGCCGAGCGTGAGAATGTTCAGCGAGTAGTCCTGGGTCCAGAGCGCCGTCAGCGCGATCAGCAGCGACACCGGGATGGAGACGGCGGTGACGAGCGTGGACCGCGCGGAGCGCAGGAACACCAGGATCACCACGATCGCCATCAGCAGGCCGAGCGCGCCCTCCTCGAGCAGCCCGTTCACCGACTCGCGCACCTGCGGGCCGCTGTCCGACACCACCGTCAGCCGCGCGCCGTCACCGAGCCGGGTCGCCAGCTCGGCGAGCTGATCGGTCACGTCGCTGGAGATCGACGCCGCGCTGCCGCCGTGGTCCATCGTGATCGACACGCCGAGGCTGGGCCGGCCGTCGGTCCGCGTGATCGACGTCCGCGGCGCATCCTCGAGGGTGACGGTCGCGACGTCCTTGAGCTGCACCGGGCCGGGCAGCCAGAGGTTGCGCACCTGGTCCACCGAGGTGACCGCGGCGCCGACCGCGAGGCTCAGGTCCGTGCCGCCGGCGGTGATCGACCCGGCCGACTGGGTGCCGCCGAGCCCGCTGAGCGCGGTGATGACGGCCTGCGCCTGCGCCGGTTTCTCCGGCGTGACCGTGATGATCTGGTCCCGCGTGCCGGAGACGGACACCTCGTTCACCCCGTCGACGGCCTGCAGCGCGGGCACCACCTCGCTGCGCAGTCTCGCGGCGAGCGCGCGCTGGTCGCCGTCCGCCGTGGCGGCCAGCACCATCGTCGGCATGTCGCCGGTGCTGCCGGTCATCACCTGCGGGTCGACGTCGGCCGGCAGCTGCCGCGAGATCTTGGAGACGGCCTGCTCGATGTCGCCGGCGGCGTCGCCGATCTCGGTGCCGAACGCGAACGACAGCAGCACCACGGCGGAGCCCTGCGTCGACGTGGAGGTCATGCTCTCCACCCCGTCGAGGCCCTGCACGGCGTCCTCGATCGGCCGGGTGACCTGCTCCTCGACGACCTCGGGGGCGGCGCCCGGATAGGACGCGACGACCGTCACGGCGGGGAACGAAAGGTCGGGCAGCAGCTGCTGTTTCAGCGACGACGTCGCATAGACGCCGAGGGCGACCAGCAGCACGGTGACCAGAGCCACCAGCTTCCGGTTCGTGAGACTGATCCGGGACAACAAGGACACCAGGGACCCCGTTCGGGCGACGAGAAGTGAGCGCGCCCAGTCTGGTCCCGGCGGGTCGCCCGGCGCGTCCTCCAGCGGAGGGCCGTTCGGCTACTCCAACCGCAGTAGAAACGCCTCGGCTCCTACCGCAGCCGGATCACTTGCCGGGGCGGACCAGCCCGCTCTGGTACGCCACGACCACGAGCTGTGCCCGATCCCGGACACCCAGTTTCGCCATCGCCCGGTTCACGTGCGTCTTCGCCGTCAGCGGCGACAGGAACAGCCGCTCGCCGATCTCGTCGTTGGAGAGGCCGTGCGCCACCAGGACGAGCACCTCGCGTTCCCGCTGGGTGAGCTCGGCGAGTTTCTCCGCGGACGGCGGCGGGCCGGTCTCCGGCTGGCTGAGCAGATGATCGAGCAGTCCGCGCGTGGCTTTCGGGGAGAGCATCGCCTCACCGGCGGCGACCGCGCGGACCGCGCTGATCAGGTCGTCCGGACCGACCCCCTTGCCGAGGAACCCGCTGGCGCCGGCGCGCAGGGCGAGCATCACGTTGTCGTCCTGCTCGAACGTGGTGAGCACGAGAACACGTACCCCGGCGAGGTCGTCGTCCGCGGCGATGAGCCGCGTCGCCTCGATCCCGTCCACGCCCGGCATGCGAATGTCCATCAGCACCACGTCGGCGCGCTGGGTCCGGGCGAGCTCCACCGCCTCCCGGCCGTCCACCGCCTCACCGACGATCTCCAGGTCGGGCTCGGAGTCGAGGATCATCCGGTAGCCGGCCCGGATCAGCGGCTGGTCGTCGGCGAGCAGGACACGGATGGTCATCGTCGTTCCTCGATGGGTGCGGTTGGTCAGGGAGTCGGTGCTGGTAGGTGAGCCCGGACGGTGAAGCGGCCGTCCGGCTGCGCGGAGGCGTGAAAGGTCCCGTCCGCGGCGGCGGCGCGCTCCCGCATGCCGACGATGCCGTACCCCGAGCCGCCGCCGTCGTGGCCCGTCCCGGCGGTGTTGACGATCTCGACGGACACCGCCTCGGCGGTGTAGGTGACGGTCAGCGTGGCCTCCCCGTCGCCGTGCTTGTGCGCGTTGGTCAGCGCCTCCTGCACGATCCGGAAGGCGGCCAGGTCGACCACGGCGGGCAGCTCCCGCTCATGCCCGGAGAAGGTGACGGCGACCCGAAGCCCGGCCGCCGCCATGGCCTCCAGCAGCTGTGGCAGGCGGGCCAGCCCGCGGGTCGGCTCGATCGAGTCCGGGTCGTCGGACTGGCGCAGCACGCCGACCACCGAGCCCAGCTCCTTGAGCACGTTGTCACCCGCCTGCCGGATGTGGTCGAGAGCCGGTTTGACCTGGTCCGGGCGGCGGTCGACCAGATGCGAGGCGGCCGCCGCCTGCACGTTGATCACGGCGATGTGGTGGGCGACCACGTCGTGCAGCTCGCGGGCGATCCGCAGGCGTTCCTGGATGACCCGGCGCCGCGCTTCCTCCTCGCGGGTCTGCTCGGCGCGCCGGGCCCGCTCCTCCACCTCGGCGAGGTAGGCCCGCCGGTTGCGGGCGGCGTCACCGAACGCCGTCGCCATCGCCAGGAACGTCAGCACCGGAACCGTCACGCCGGTGATCAGCGAGAAGTGCCCGGAGAGCGCGTCGCCCAGGTAGAGCGCCACCCCGCACCCGGCGACGAGCGTCAGCGCCGCCCGGCGCGGGGTGTGCAGGGCCACCGTGTACGCCGCCACACCCACCGCGACGATCAGGAGCGGATGACGGGCGCCGGTGAGCACCGTGTACCAGATCATCGCGGCGGTGACGGCGACCAGCACCGCCCGCGGCCACCGGCTCCGCAGCAGGACCGCGACGAACGTGATGACCAGGCCGGTGACCAGGGAGACGGTGAGCGGCTCCCGCGCCTCGTCGCGCATGGACCCGGCCAGATAGCCGGCCAGCGGGACACCGACCAGGACGACGGCGAACAGCAGGTCAGCGGCGAACGGGTGCGCTGTGACGAACCGGCGGATCGGGCCGGACCGGGTCCCCGCCACGATCATGCGCTTCAGGTTAGTGAGCAGGGCCCGGTCCGGCGTCGTCTTCCTGCGGTATATCCGTCAGGCCGCCCGGTCCAGGCGGGCGCGCTGCTCGGCGGTGAGCACCACGTCCCGGGCGCCCATCGCCTCGGCGACCTGGGCGGCCGTGGTGACCCCGACGATCGGGAGGATCGGCAGCGGGCCACCGGCCAGCCAGGAGAGCACCACCTGGTTACGGGTGGCGCCGGTCTCGGCGGCCACCTCGTCGAGGACGGTGAGGCGGCGGGCCGTACCCGGATGGTCGTAAGCGTCCGGGAGCGGGCGGTCCGCACGGGTGTAGCCGCCGTCGAGCAGGGTGTTGTAGGCCCAGAGCGAGACGTCGTCGTGGCTGCGCAGGTAGTCGAACGTCTCGGCGGTGGCGTGCACGTGGCCGCTCTGCGGGAGGGCGACGCCGGGCAGCGGCTGCAGGTAGGACCACCGGAGCTGAACAGCGCTGTATCCGGCGACATCCAGAGAAGCAGCGATGTTTCGTGCCTGCTCGACCCGCCACGTCGGGTGGTTCGACACCCCCAGACGAGCAGCCCGCCCGTCCGCAACGAACCCGCCGAGCGTCGTCACGGTCTCCTCCAGCGGAACCGACCGGTCCTCGATGTGCGCCCAGTACAACTCCACCCGATCCGTCTGCAGCCGCTCCAGGCTCCCGGCGAACGCGGCGGTCAGCGCCCCCGCCGACAACCCGTCCGGATTGTCGGGGAACCCCATCGCACCGCCCTTGGTGCTGATCCGGACGCGGTCGCGGACGCCCGGCCGCTTGGACAGCCATCGACCGATCACCGTCTCGCTCTGCCCGCCCCGCCCGCTCGGGTGCATCCAGAACGCGTAGTTGTCGGCGGTGTCGATCCATTCGCCGCCGAGGTCCAGATACTGGTCAAGAAGGTCAAATGATTGTGCCTCGTCGATGCGGGTACCGAACGCCAGGGCCCCGAGAACAATTGTCATGTCCGATACCCTGTCGCCTGGAGCGCGCTCCAGGTCAAGACGTGATCACGGGGAGGATCGAGGAATGCCGTACACGCCAGGCGAGGCCGCCGGCCGGATCGGGGTCAGCATCGACACGATCCGCTACTACGAGAAGATCGGCCTGATGAACGGGGTCGAGCGCGACTCCGTCGGCCGCCGGGTCTTCTCCGAGCACGACCTCTCCCGGCTCGGCCTGCTGCGCTGCCTGCGCGACTCCGGCATGCCGATCGCGCGCCTGCGGCGGTTCGCCGAGCTCCTGGAGGGCGGCGACGAGACGGCGGGGCAGCGCACCGCGCTGCTCGAGGAGCACGATCGCGAGATCGACGAGAAGGTCGCCCAGCTGCGACTCGAACAGAAACGAGTACGGGAGAAGATCGCGTGGTACCGGTCGGTAGCGGAACACTGACGTACGTCAAGAGCATCACGTTCGACTTTCCCGGGGCCCCGGCCGCGGCCCGGTACTGGGCGGCGCTCGGCGAGGACCTGGAGGGCGACACGAACGCCGTGGTGGCCCGGCTCAGCGCGCTCGGCGCCACAGTGGTGACGCCGGGCGCGCTGACCGTGCTGGCCGACCCGGAGGGCAACGTGTTCTGCGTGGAGACCTAATACCGGCAGCGCAGCACGGCGAGGCTGTGCCGCATCACGTTGACCTGACTGCCGGCCTTGGCGGTCCGCCGGCGGCCGGCCAGCAGCGGATCAGCCGTGTTCGCGACGACCTCCCAGGTACGCCCGTAATCCCGCCCCGGCAGCGTGAACGCCACGTCCTCGTCGAGCGGGTTGAAGAGCAGCAGGAACGAATCGTCCTTGATCTCCTCGCCGAGCGCGTCCCGCTCCGGGATCCCGTTCCCGTTGAGGAACACCGTCATGGTCATCCCGCTGCGGGTGTTCCAGTCCGCCTCGGTCATCACCTCGCCGTCGCGGCGCAGCCAGGCGATGTCCGGCAGCTTGGAGTCGCCGGCCGGCTCGCCGGTGAAGAACCGCCGGCGCCGGAAGATCGGGTGTTCGGCCCGCAGCTCGAGGAGCCGGCGGACGAACCCGGTCAGCACGTCGAAGTTGCGGGAGTCCTTCCAGTCCACCCAGGAGAGCGGGCCGTCCTGGCAGTAGACGTTGTTGTTGCCCTGCTGGGTACGACCCAGCTCGTCGCCGTGCGCGATCATCGGCACGCCCTGGCTGAGCAGCAGCGTCGCCAGGAAGTTGCGCTTCTGCCGCTCCCGCAGTGTGACGATGTCGGCGTCGTCGGTGGGACCCTCGACGCCGCAGTTCCAGGAGCGGTTGTGGCTCTCGCCGTCCCGGTTGCCCTCGCCGTTCTCCTCGTTGTGCTTCTCGTTGTACGACACCAGGTCGTGCAGCGTGAACCCGTCGTGCGCCGTCACGAAGTTGATCGACGCGATGGGCCGCCGGCCGTCGTCCTGGTAGAGGTCGGAGCTGCCGGTGAAGCGGGACGCGAACTCGCCGAGGCTCCACTGGTCGCCGCGCCAGAAGTCGCGCACCGAGTCGCGGTACTTGCCGTTCCACTCGGTCCAGTTCGGTGGGAAGCCGCCGACCTGGTACCCGCCGTCGCCGACGTCCCACGGCTCGGCGATCAGCTTCACCTGTGAGACCACCGGGTCCTGGTTGACCAGGTCGAAGAAGGCGGCGAGACGGTCCACCTCGTGGAACTCGCGGGCCAGCGCGGCGGCCAGGTCGAACCGGAAGCCGTCGACGTGCATCTCGGTCACCCAGTACCGCAGCGAGTCCATGATCAGTCGCAGCGACTCGTGGTGGCGGACGTTGAGGCTGTTACCCGTACCCGTGGTGTCGTAGTAATACGATTTGTCCTGGTCGACCAATCGATAGTAGGCCGGGTTGTCGATGCCCCGGAAGGACAGCGTCGGACCGAGATGGTTGCCCTCGGCCGTGTGGTTGTAGACCACGTCCAGGATGACCTCCATGCCGGCCGCGTGCAGCGCCTTCACCATGGCCTTGAACTCCTGGACCTGCCCGCCCCGGCCGCCGAACGAGGAATAGCCGTTGTGCGGGGCGAAGAAGCCAATCGTGTTGTAACCCCAGTAGTTGGTCAGACCGCGTTCGATCAGCCCGCTGTCGTGCACGAACTGATGCACCGGCATGAGCTCGACCGCTGTCACCCCGAGGCTCTTCAAGTACTTGATCATCGCGGGGTGGGCGATGCCGGAGTAGGTGCCCTTCACGTCGTCGGGGATGTCCGGGTGCTGGACCGTCATCCCCTTCGCGTGCGCCTCGTAGATCACCGTCTCCCACATCGGGATCTTCAGCGGCTTGTCGTTGCCCCAGTCGAAGAACGGGTTGATCACCACGGACCTCGCGGCGAACGGCGCGGAATCGGCGTCGTTGTACGAGTTCGGGTCACCGAAGTTGTACGAGAACAGCGCCTGATCCCACCGGAAGTCCCCGTCGATCGCCTTCGCGTACGGGTCGAGGAGCAGTTTCGACGGATTGCACCGCAGACCCCGCGACGGATCGTAGGGCCCGTGCACCCGGTAGCCGTACCGCTGCCCCGGCACCACCCGCGGCAGGTAGCCGTGCCAGACCAGCGCCTCACGTTCCGGCAGGTCAACCCGTGTCTCCGTGCCGTCGTCGTCGAAGAGGCAGAGCTCGACGCGCGTCGCCGCCTCGGAGAAGATGGCGAAGTTCGTGCCGCCGCCGTCATATGTCGCACCCAGCGGATAAGGGTTGCCAGGCCAGATTTTCATGCGCCCACGATGCCCAAAAATTGTGGCGGGGAAAACAACCGCCGATGTGACCAACATCCTGCGGGTAGAACTACCGGCGCGCCACGCCGCTACCTCATCCTCGATCACCAACACCGCCGTCTCCGGCATGCCCCGCGCCCAGGCCGGCGTGGCGGCCGCGATCGCCTCCACCAGCCGCCAGGTCGGCAGCGCCCTCGGCGTGGCGGTCATCGGCGCGGTCGTCGCCTCCGGCGGCACACCCACCGGTGGGCACGCCGGCTGGTGGATCCTGTGCGGGCTGGGCCTGGCGGTGCTTGCGCTGGGTCGCTTCAGCACAGGCCGCTGGGCGCAGGCCACCAAAGAGCGAGGGTACGCGGAGAGCGTCCCCGCTTGACCAGGATCGGTCCTCCCCGTCCCGCTCCCCCGGCATAGCGAGCACCGCCGCCGGGCCGCCCTCGTCATGACGGACAATCGACAGGTGAGCGACCTACTGGACATCCGGCGCATCTACCTCGAGCCGGCGGCGGCCGACCTGCCGCGCGGGCGGGAGGTGCTCGCGCGGCACCCGGACGCCACGATCGTCGAGGTGGAGAGCCATCAGCGGATCCCCGAGCTCTACGGCGACGAGACGAACGTGCGGCGCTGGGTGCGGATCAAGCGGGAGGCGCTCGTCCTCGGCGTGAAGAAGACGATGACCGCCCGGCCGAACGGGCGGTCCGCCGACTTCATCGCGCCGTCGACGGCCAACGGGTGCGCGATGGCCTGCGCCTACTGCTATGTGCCGCGGCACAAGGGATACAGCAACCCGATCACCATCTTCGCGAACATCGAGCGCATCAGCGCGTACCTGGAAAGGCATGTGCGGAAGCAGGGCGTCAAGCCCGCCGCCAACGAATGCGATCCGCTCAGCTGGGTCTACGACATCGGCGAGAACTCCGATTGTGCGCTGGACGCGCGGATCAGCGACAACGTCCGGGATCTGGTCACCCTGTTCCGCGACCTGCCCACCGCGAAAGCCAGTTTCGCCACCAAACACGTGAACCGCGACCTGCTCGACTGGGATCCGCGCGGGCGCACCCGGATCCGGTTCTCGCTGATGCCGCCGGCCGACGCGAGAGTGCTCGACATCCGGACCAGCCCGATCGACGACCGGATCGCCGCGATCGACGACTTCGTGGCCGCCGGTTACGAGGTGCACGTCAATTTCAGCCCGGTCGTGGTGCGCGACGGCTGGCTGGCCGACTGGGCCGACCTGCTCGACCGGCTGGACGCCGGCATCGGCCCGGCGGCGAAACAGCAACTGGCCGCGGAAATCATCTTCCTCACCCACAACCGCGGCCTGCACGAGGTCAACCTGGGCTGGCACCCGAAAGCCGAGGAACTGCTCTGGCGCCCGGACCTGCAACAGGTGAAACGGTCCCAGAACGGCGACCTGAACGTCCGCTACCGCACCGGCGAGAAGGGCGCCTACGTCCGCGCCCTGACCGACCTGATCGCGTCACGCACGCCCTACCTGCGGGTCCGTTACGCCTTCTAGGTACGCGCGTGGGAGGGCGCCGGTGCCGGCGCCCTCCCACGGATCATCGGCGTTTCGGCTGGTCGGGGTCGGGCTCGATCAGGTCCCAGTCGACCTGGCCGGGCAGGAACGCATAACCCTCGAACACGGTGCTGAGCGAATGCTCGGTCGGCTTCGTGACATCGTCACCGTTCAGCCAGACCGAGTCGCACTCCCCGCACAGCAGGAAACTTGTCCCGTCGAGAAGGCTCCGGTAGGGGCGGAGCCAATCCTGACCACAGACCTTGCAGGCCACGTCGTCTCTAGTCATCGGCTTCCAGATTGAGTTTCGTCTTCGGATACGCGGTGATGATCTCGTCGCCGTTCTTGACGATTATGAGGATATGTGTTTCGCCCTTGGTACCGATACGGCGGCCCATCGGGATGATGTAGTACGTGCGGTTCCCCGGGTCGTCGGTGAAGACCGCGGTTCCGCGCCGGAGCCAGGCCTCGTCGATCAATTCGAAGACGTTCTGGTCGCCGATGTCGAAGACGTTGTGAACCGGTTTGTCCGGCCTGGGTTGCATGTGGTCCAGCACGTGCAGGATCCGGTGATTCTCGGCCGACCCCGGGCCGTACAGCAGGTGGGAAGGGCTCTCGAACCAGCCGTCTCCGAGGTCCTGCCACTCGATGTCGCACCAGCGCTCGTCGTTGTGGGTCAGGAGCGACGTGTCGCCGGCCAGGACGTAGTACGTGTGGTGCGTCGAGACGGTCAGGTTGTGGACCGTCGTCCATCGGATGCTGTGCTGCACCGCGGTGATCTGCACCCACGTGCCGGCGCTGGTACGCAACCATTGCCCGGCCGCGAGTTCGTCGGCTTTGCGCCACCGGCCGAGGTCCGGCACCCAGAACGGGTGGTCGTCGGTCGCCGTGACGGTGGCCGTCGAGTCGCCGGTGTCGACGGTCAGTTCGACGAGGTTCTTGGTACCGGTGCCGGTGATCAGGTCGGTGACCGTCTGCGCGTCGGTGACCCCGGTTCCGGGATCGGTGGACAGCACCCGATCGCCGACCCGTACGTTCTCGATCGCTTTGCTGGTGCCGTCGGCGAGTAGCACCGGTGTGCCGGCGACGAAGCTGTTCTTCCGCAGGCAGGAGGGCAGGATGCGGGTGCTGACGAGCCGGGCGAAGTTGGCGTCCACCGCCTTCTGCGGCGTGCTGACGCGCTGCAGGATCGCGGGGATCCGGATCTTGTTGATCGACCCGTGCAGCGACCCGAGGAGCCGGGCGCCGCCGACGCCGCTCCAGACGCCGCCGGCCGCGTACCGCATGAGCGAGCCTTCGGCCCAGGTCAGGAACATGCCGCCGATGCCCATGCTGGCTTCGGCGCCGCCGATCACCGCCATCGCGGCGGAACAGAGCCCGCCCAGGCAGCCCAGGGTCAGTGCGCCACCCAGGATGACCTCCATCGCGACGGTGCCCCACTGGCTGAACACCAGAGCGCCCGCGGTCAGCAGGTCCATCGCCCGGTTGTGCATGAAGTTGGGGTTGAACGTGTCCGCGACGCAGTTCTGGTAGTAGACGCTGTTGCTCTGCGCGAACTTGTTGCAGAACTCCTTGTTGACCATCGCCCGGCCGAGCTTGGCGTCGGTCGGCTCGAAGACGCGGAGGCATTCCGCCTGGAGTTCGGGGGCGGGTCCGGCGCCGCTGAGGCAGTTGATGAACTGGTCCTGGGCCGCCTGGGCCGCTGCCTTGGTCTCCTGGTCGATCAGCTTGTTGGCGTGGGTGGCGGCCTCCTCGTACAGCCGTTGCGCCTCCTGCTTGTCCTTGCCGGCGGCCAGCGCCGACGCCCGTGCGCGTTCGGCTGCGTCGATGGCCCGGCTCGCGTCGGCGCGGGCCCGCCGGTAGGCGGCCTGCGCCACAGCGACGGACTGGGCGGCGTCGCTGGCCGCCTGGTTGGCGACCTTGGCCGCGGCGATGGCCGTCTTCGCCGAGTTCGCGGCCTTGACGGCCGACTCCTCGGCCTTGACCGCTGACTGGATCGCCTTTGTCGCGTAGGTGGCCGCCAGCTTCGCCGACTCGCCCGCCTTGGCGGACCACTGCTGTGCCTCGGTGGCCTTGCCGCGTGCCATGGCGGCGACCGCCTGCGCCTCCTCGGCGTTCTGCTTCGCGGTGGTGGCGGCGTTGGACGCCCGCGCCAGCAAGGCGAGCATCTCCTGCTCGTGCACGACCGCGTCGTAGTCGTTCTGAGCGGGGCCGTACCAGCCGGTCGTCACGAACTCGTGCAGGGCGCCGGGAGTGCCGTCGAGTGCGATCTGTGCGGCAGCACGTAGTTCCGGGCCGCTCTCCTCGCTGGTCAGCATCCTGTTGGCGGCGATGCGATCGTCGTTGTACGCCGACTGGAACTGCCCGGTGGCCAGGAAGTCACGACGGTCCTGGTCGGTGCCGTCGAGGGCGCGCTGCGCCTGTTCGATGGTGGCCGGACTGCCGGCGGTCTTGGCCTCGGCGAGGATCCGGTTGACCTCGACCCGGTCGTCCACGGCCCGTTCCGGGTAGTTCTGGTCGGCGAGGAATCGTGCGACGTCGGTGTCGGTGCCACCGAGCGCCGCGATGGCCGCCGCCCGCCGGCTGGCGGTGCCGGTCTGCGCCATGGTGGCGACGGTGGTCCGGTCGTCGCGTGCGGCCGCGACGTCGATGCCGTGGCGGATGAACTCCACGACCTCGTCGTCGGTGCCGCCGAGTGCCCGTGCCGCCGCCTGCTGGGTGTAGGGGCCAGCGGTCCGGCTCAGGCTCAGTGCGGCCTTGCGCGCGCTCACGACGGCGTTCGCCGCGTTGGTGGCCGGGTCACGGACTTCGGCGATGAGCCGGTTGGTCTCGTCGTTGCGTTTGGCGGCCTCCTGCGCGTCCCACCGGATCCGCGCCTGGTACTGCTGATATGCGGCGAGTTCGGTGCGGGCCTGCTCGGTGCCGTCCTCGGTGAAGATCGCCAGCCGTTCCGCGTCGACGGCCCGGGCCGCCTCGTAGATGGCGTAGGCGTTGTTGGCCGCGGTGATGGCGGCGTCGGCGGCCTGGCTGGCCGCGTTCGCCGCCGCGGTCGCGGCGTTGGCGGCCTTTGTCGCATCGCCGGCATGACCGGCGGCGTCCTTGGCGGCCTTGGCAGCGGCGAGTGCGCTGGTGACGGCCTGGGTAGCCGCCGCGCGGGCGTTGCCGGCGGCGGTCGCGGCCACCTGCGCGTACTTGACCGAGGCGGAAGCGGCCCGGTTGGCCCGGGCAGCCTGGTAGCGGGCACGCCGGGCGGCCGCTTCGGCTTCCGCGACGTTCACGCCGGTGGCACGCGCCTGGGCGAGGGCGTCCTCGGCGGCCGCGGCGGCGTTCGCCGCGTTCGCGCTGGCGCTGTCCGCGGCCGCGACGACGTCCTTGACCTTGACCAGGACGGCTTCGGCCTTGGTGACCGCGTCGGCGGCCCTGGTCGCCAGTGCGGCGGCCTTCTCCGCGTCGGCTGCCGCGGTCAGTGCGGCGGCGGCCTTGTTCTTGTCGCGGGCCGCGTCGGCGGCGGCCTTGTAGGCGCGGTTGGCGGCGCGCCGGGTCGCCGCGGCGGCGGCGACCGCACGGGAGGCGGCCGCGGCGGCGTCGCGGGCCGCGGCGACCGCGGCCTGCGACGCCTGGATCGCCTGGGCGGCGGCGTCGGCGGACTTGCGTGCGGCGTCGGCGGCGCGGCGGGCGGCGGCCGCGGCCCGCTCGGCGTCCTCCTCAGCGTCGCGCATGGCGGCCAGCGCCTCCTGCGCCGACGCCTTGGCGGCGGCTGCGGCGGCTGCGGCCTTGGCGCCCTCCTCCTTCGCGGTCTCGATGAGTTCGGCGGAGCGCGCGCTGGCCCGTTCGGCGGCACCGACCAGGTCGGTGATCGCGGTGGCCTCCTCGTCGCGGGCTGCGGCGATGGCGTGCTGGCTGTCGAGGAAGGAGGTCAGGGCGTCGACGTTGCCGGCGTCGAGGGCCCGCTGCGCCAGCCGGCGCACGTTCGAGGTGGCCGGCGCCTTCGTCAGGATCTGGTTGACCTTGATCCGCTGGTCGAGTTCGAACGGTTTCTGCCAGCCGGAGGCCAGGAAGACGTCCAGCGGGCTCTGCGGGGAGTCGTCGACCTCCTCGACCGCCGGTCCGGTGGCGGCCGCGTCGGCGTCCAGGGCCTTCTGCGCGGCGGCGCGCAGCTGGGTGCCACCGGCCGCCATGATCTGGTTGACCCGTACCCGCTGGTCCACGCGCAGGGCGGCCTGCCAGCCCCGGGTCAGGAAGGGGATCAGCTGACCGGAGTCGAGGGCCTCCTGTGCTTCGGTGCGGACGGTCGGGCCGCCGCCGGCGAGGACCCGGTTCACCATGATCCGGTCGTCGAGGGCCTGGAGCGTACCGACCTGGTCGAGGAAGGCCCGGACGTCGTCGTCGCTACCGAGCAGTGCCTTCTCGGCGGCCGGGGCGACGAGCACCCCGCCGTTCTGCCACATCTGGACGACCGCTGAGCGGTCGGCCGGTTCCACTGCTGTCTGCTCGGCACGAGCCGGGCTGCTCACGGCGGTGGTCGCCGAGGTCATCATCACGACGGTCGCCAGGGCGGCGGTCCGTCGTGTCCATCGGGATGTCATGGGTGTTCTCTGCTCCTCTCCTGCGGGATTCGAGGCATGGCTGAGGGCACGACGGCCCGGTGGGCCGTCGTGCGCCTGGCGCTGGGGTCAGCCCGTGACCTTCAGCTGGAGCAGGGTGGTCGGGGGGCCGGGCGGGTCCTCGGTGATGCCGACCTGGGTGCTGCCGTCGGGGTCGACGGTGACGGTCTTGGCGGTGCCGCCGTCGGGTTTGACGGTGGCGGTGATGGCGTGACCGGTGCCGGGTTCCTGACCGTCGCCGCGGATCTCGAAGACCGCAGGGACCTCCATGTTGAGCAGGCCCTTGTTGCCGCTCACCCGGAAGCAGAGGGGGTTGCCACCGTTGATGTCGATATCGGTGGTGTAGACCTCGATGTTGCCGATGTCCCCGATGGCCGGGGTGGAGCAGTCGATGAACAGGATGTTGCCGTCGCCGGTGAGCAGCTTGACGTTCTTCTCGGCGAGGATGCCGGCCGCGCCGGGGTACATGTGGTCCTCGACGGCGGAGGCAGGGGTGTCGGCGGCGTCGTCGGCGGTGGCCGGGACTGCGGCGACGACGAACAGCGCGGCGACGGCAGCGGCCGCGCCGGCCGCGATCTTCAAGGGGTTACGCATCAGTCAGCTCTTCCTGGAGAAGGTCGATGAGGACGGCGGTCGTCACCAGACGGGGGTCCACTGGGCGCTGAGGCCACCGTGTTTGACCATCGCCGAGCCGTCGAGCGTGACGATGCCGACGCGGCTGGCGCTGACGTCGAGGTCGTGTACCCCCGAGTACTGGGTGACGAAGTCGTTGCCCAGCGCGCCTTCCTTGACCTTGGCGACGCCGTCGGTGGTGAGCAGACCGACCCGGTCGTCCTTGAGCTGAAGCTCCTTGGCGCCGGTGGACGCCAGGGTGTAGGTGGTTCCACTCCAGTCGATCGGGCCTTCGTACACCGATGCGGACCTGTTCAGGCCATACCTGCCGACTCGGTTGCCGGACAGCACGATGCCCTCCACGCCTGTCCCGACCTGGATCATCGGCTGGTGCCAGCTGGCGCTGAGCCCGCCCTCCTTGATCCGCATCACGCGGTTGAGGCCGGCGGTGATGCCGATGCGGGTGTCCGTGATCGACAGGTCGTGCACGCCGGAGTATTCGTCGACCCAGGAGGTGCTCAGGCCGCCTTCCTTGACCTTGGCGAGGCCGCCGGTGGTGAGGACACCGACCCGGTTGGGGGAGAGCACCAGCTTTCGGACCCCGGTGAAGACCCGGACGAAGCCCGCGCTCACCGCGCCGTCCTTGACCCAGGCTTCGCCATTGTGGGTGAGCACGCCGATGCGGTCGCTGACCACCACGATGTCCTTGGCGTTGGCCATGAGCGTCGTCCAGCCGGCGCTGAGCCCGCCTTCCTTGAGCCGGGTGCCGTAGTCGCCCTGCCGCACCCCGACGCGGGTGTCGGTGACGCCGACCTGCAGCGCGTTCGGCAGGCTCGCAGTCGTCGAGATCCACGACGCCAGGTCGTCGGCGCGGGTCTCCACCGCGTCACGACGCGTCGCGGTCTCGCCGAGGCAGCCGCCCTGGTACGAGCGGTTGTGCACCCCGACCAGCTGATAGGTGCTGCCGGTGCGGCGCAGCAGCGGCCCGCCCGCGTCGCCCTTGCAGATCGTCGCCTTGTCGGCGGCGGTGATGTCGACGGTGGTGGTGCCCGCCGCGGTCACGGTGAAGTCACCGGTGTGCAGCTTGGTCGGGTACCAGGTGTCGGCGGTCCGGCCGTACCCGGCCGCGACCAGCGTCTCCCCGACGGCCGGTGCCGTCGTCGAGATCGTCACCGGGGTGATGCCGGTGACCTCGTCGGTGAGCCGGGCCAGGACCAGATCCCGGTCCGGATGCGGGACGATCGCCCGCACCGTGCGGTCCTGACCCACCGTGCTGCTCAGGTCGAGCCGGCCGATCGTCGCCGTGGTCGTGCGTTTCGGCGCACCCGCGACGACGCCGCTGCCGTCGTTGAAACACGATGCCGCGGTGAGCACCCACCAGCGGTTGACCAGCGTGCCGGTGCACGAGCGCACCAGATCACCGAAGGTGAGCTTCACGCTGAACGCGAGCCCTGCGTCCGTGGCGGGTGCTCCACCACCGACCGCCTGGGCGGCGCCGGCCGGTACGAGACTCGCTCCCAGCAGCACCGCGGTGAACAACGCGACCCGCCCTCGGGCCCCTGTCTTCCTCATAGATGTGTTCCTCAGATCCGAGCTCGACGGGGAACGCCGATGGTCGGGCGCCCTCCGCCATCGACGAACCTCTAGGAGCACAACACGTGGTCATCGTCCGATGACGAGGTGATCATCTTCGAAGCGGGCGACCGGTGGTGGCCGATCGCCATATGATCATTTGCACAGGATCCGGGACGGCGGCGAAGAGATCTGTAATGGACAATCGGGCGCGGCATCGGGGCGCGCGCCCTCGGTCACCGGGGCCGCAGAGGGCAACGATGACCTGCCGAACTCCTGTGCCTAGCGGACTGTCCGATTCCGATCTCCGTGCTCGTCGACGGCCGGGTCCGTCACACCACCCTCGAACTCAACGTCAGCGTGTAAAGCTCAACGGATCAAGGAGATCGTCATGAAGTGGCGGTTCGCGACGGGGCGAGCGCGGTCGAGAGCGGCCAGCGGCCGGCCGGGAGAGGTCATCGCCGACCTCGATGCGGCGACCGCGGTGGCGGAGCAGCTACCCACCGCTCGGTACGGCGCTGTCGAAATGCGTCAGATAGTCGATTACGCAGGCTGATTCACGTCCCGGGGTTTCCCTAGACCCGGAACCGGGACACCAGCGTGTTCAGATCCGTCGACATCCGGGCCAGCTCCGCGATCGCCTGCTGCGTCTCCGCCACGCCCTGACTCGTATTGACGGCGGCCTGTGCCACGCCGGTGATGCCGCGGGAGATGTCGCCGGTTCCGGTGGCCGCCTCGGAGACGCTGCGGTTCATCTCGGCCGTCGTCGCGGTCTGTTCCTCCACAGCGGACGCGATGGTGGTCTGGAAGTCGCTGATCCGGGCGATCACCGTGGAGATCTTCTCGATCGCCTCGACGGCGCCCTCGGTGTCGACCTGAATCGCTTCGACCCGGCGGGAGATGTCCTCGGTGGCGCGAGCGGTCTCCTGCGCGAGGTCCTTCACCTCGCTCGCGACAACGGCGAATCCCTTGCCCATCTCGCCGGCCCGCGCGGCCTCGATGGTGGCGTTCAGGGCGAGCAGGTTCGTCTGCTCCGCGATCGCGGTGATCGTCTTGATCACGTTGCCGATCTCGGCGGACGACTCGCCCAGCTTGTTCATGGTGCTGGAGGTGGCCGCGGCGAGCCCGACCGCCTCCGCGGCGACCTGGGCCGCCTCACTGGCGTTGTGCGAGATCTCCCGGATCGAGGCGCCCATCTCCTCGCCGCCGGCCGACACCGTGTCCACGCTGCGGGAGATCTCCTCCGCGGCGCTGGAGACGGCCGCCGACTGGTCCGAGGCCTCCTGCGCCGAGGACGCGATCTGCGCGGCCGTGCTGGTCATCTCCTCGCTCGCCCCGGCCAGCGACGCGGCCGACCCCTCGATCGTGACGATCGCGCCGCGCAGCGAGACGGCCGCGGCGTCCAGCGACCGTCCCATCCGGCCGGTCTCGTCGTTGTTGGTCAGGCCGGTCCGCTGGGTGAGATCGCCGGCTTCCAGGGCCTCGCACACCCGCTGCACCGCGCCGATCGACTTCACGATCCGCATCGCGACGTAGGCGGCCAGGGCCAGCGCCAGCGCCAGCCCGACGACGAGCAGGACGATCTGGACGATCCGGTTGTTCTCGTAGGTGTCCTTCGCGGCCGTCGCGTTCTTGGCCGCGTCGGCGGTCTCGGTGCTGTCCAGCTCCGCGATGTCGGCGTAGATCGTCTGCAACAGCGGGATGGTCTGGGTGTCCCGCACCTTGGACCAGGCGGCCAGCTGGTTCTTCGCGCCGAGCGGCAGCAGCGTCCCCTCCGCCAGCTCGGTGTAGGCGTCCCACTCGGTCTGCAGGTGGTCGATGGTGTCCGGGTCACCGGCCGGCATGCTGTTCCGGTACGCGGTCATCGCCTCGTCGAAGGCGGTGAGGTCGTCCCGGAACGCCTCGGTGAACTTGGTGACCGAGGCGGCGTCCGGGGAGAGCGCCTGATTGGCGACGTCGGACCGGGTCTGCAGGACGGTGGCCCTGATCTGCCCCACGGCCTTGATGCTCGCCACGTTGCTCTCGTAGATCAGCTGGGCCTTGTCGCTGACCTCGCCCAGTGACATCAGCCCACTGATGCCCACGACGAGCGCCACCACGGCCGCCAGCGCCACCGCGCCGAGGATCTTGACCTTGACGCTGAGGTCCGCCACGAACCCGCCGCGCTTACCGGAGTTGTCCGAGCTCACAGCCTTACCGTAGGACGCAATCCGGGACTGCGTGCCCAGTCGGGACGGGAAAGGACTCGGAACGAGCGGTCCCCCATCTCATCGCTGCACAACCGCCACAACGATTCCCACCAACCCCATCAGCAGGGTCAGCGTGCCACCGAACGCGACACCCGCGCGGAGGATCGCGGCGGCCGGAGCGACGCCTCCGACGTACGCGAGCCAGCCGGTGGCGGCGGCGATGAGCAGCGCGAACATCACGGCAAGAGCGAGAGCCATCAGTACGAGTGAGACGACAGTGGACATGGTGACTCCTGTGACGAGTGGATAGCCTGGCGGGCGGAGCGCCACCATTGACCCGCCCGGTCCGCCCGGCCGCCACGACCGGCGTCGCCGGAGCCGGCCCATCCCCTGCTCACCGCCGCTGATCCGGAGTTCCGGACCTCTCCCGCTCCGGATGTTCACCGGGAAAGGACTGACGACCGTGACGGCCTTCTCCGACCGGCTGACCGAGCTGTTCGACTGCGCGGGCAGCCCGACGAACCAGGCTGTCGCCCGTCAGGCCGGTGAGCGGATCACGGCCCGCCGGGTGGAGGGTGTCCGCCCCGCCGACTACACCGGGCTGCGCCCGTTCGATCACAAACGCCTCAGCTCCTGGCGCACCGCGAAACACGTCCCGCACGACTGGCGCCAGCTGGCCGCCGTCCTGACCGTGCTGTTCGAGCTCGGCCGTGGCCGCCGCCCCGGCCGTTCCGACCTGTACGACGCCGCCACGTGGCGGCGGTCCTGGGAGGCGGCCCGCGCCGGCGACCGGGACACCGGCCCCCGCCACTGGAACGTGCCCCGCCCCGAGGACGACCTGATCCCCCGGCCCGAGCTCCTGGACGCCGTCGTCACCGCGCTGACCCGGGGTTCCGTCGTCCTGACCGCCGTGCACGGGGCCGGCGGATTCGGCAAGACCAGCCTCTTGAAGCAGGCCTGCCACCATCCTTCGGTGGTCGCCGCCCACGACGGCGGCGCACTCTGGGCCGAACTCGGCGAGGATCTGCGGGGCGCGGAACTCGCGGCCCGGGTCAACGACCTCACCGAGCAGCTGACCGGCAACCGTCCACTGACGACCGACCCGCTGCAGGCCGGCTTCCGGCTCGGTGCGGCGCTCGATGCCCGGGACGGCCGAGTGCTCCTCGCCGTGGACGACGTCTGGCTCGACGACCAGATCCGCCCGTTCCTGGCCGCCGCCAGATCAGCGCGCCTGATCGTCACCACCCGGTTCCGGCTGCCCTCGCTGGCCGGCGAACCGGCCGTGCGGGTGCCGGAGATGTCCGCCGAGCAGGCGGCATCCGTACTGTCCCGGGGCACCCCGGGCCTGCCGGCGCGGATCATGGCCGAGCTGATCACGCTGACCGGCGGCTGGCCCCTGCTGCTCGGCATCGCGAACCGGGCCATCGTCCGCCGCGTCGAGGCCGGCCGGGACCCCGCGGTGGCCGGTTCGGCGGTCGCGGATCGCCTGCACACGACCGGTCCGGCGAGCATGGACGGCGGGTCGTTCAGCAACGAGCAGCGCCGGGACCGCATGGTCGCGGCGTCGGTCGGCGCGAGCGTCGAGTTCCTGCCGCCCGCGGTCCGCGATCGGTACCGGGAACTGGCCGTCTTCGCCGAAGGCGAGGAGATCCCAGCTCGGATCGCGGGCCTGCTGTGGGGTCTCGACGACTTCGAGACGGACGAACTCTGCTGGGCCCTGGCCGACGCCTCGCTGATCGGCTTCGACGGCCGGGCGGTCCGGCTGCACGACGTCCTCCGCGCCCACCTGCGCATGGAGATCAAGCCGGACATCGCCGGGATCCACGGCAAGCTCGTGGACGCGGCGGCCTGCCTCGCGGAGGCGTGGTGGGAGCTCCCGCCCGAGCTGCCCTATCTCCGTCACCACCTGGTCCGCCATCTCCACGAGGCCGGCCGCGACGCGACGGCGCTGGTCACCGACCTGCGCTGGCTGACCTACCGGTTGCGGCACGACGGCCCGGCAGCCGCCGAGGCGGACACCGCGATCCCGCAGACCGCCGAGGCCGGGGCCGTCGGCGCGGTGATCCGGCGCAACGCCCACCTCCTCGACCCGCTGGAACCGCCGCACGCGCTCGGCGACATCCTGGCCAGCCGCATGCCGGGCCGCCACCTGCCCGGGGAGCCCGTGGCACGGCATCGCCTGGTCAACCGATGGGCACCGCCGAACACGTCTTCCCCGGAACTGGTCCGCGTGTTCGGCGGTAGTCATTACTCCCCGACGGGCGCGCCGAGCCAGATCATTCTCGCCGCCGGCGGCGCGATCCTGTTACGCACCTGGGAGAGACATCCCGTCGTCGAGTGCTGGGATCCCGAGACGGGAAAGCTGCTGGCTTCGATGACGGCGGCCGACAACGTCGGGTGCGAGGTGCTGGCGCATGCCGCCGACGGATCCCTCCTGGTGTCCAGCCCGTTATGGGGATACGCGCACCATCACGGCGCGGAGTTCAGGACGCTCACCGTGTGGGATCCGCGACGGGGCACCCGGAGATCCACCGTGAACACGGGCTTTCAGGACGCCTCCGTCAGCGTGGTGACACCCGCCGACGGCAGGTGGATCGCTGTGTGCGGAATCGATCCGCCCGGACCCTCGATGCGACATCGGGTCAGCGCCGTCATCCGGCTGTTCGATCCGGATGACGGCACGGAGATCCGGACGCTCGACACCGGGCACCTCCATGGTGTCGAGCAGATGTCCCTGACGGGCGACGGCACCCGCCTCATCACCAAGGATGCCGAGGACCCGGTGTGGCGTTTCTGGGACACCTCGACCGCCACCCTGGTGCATGAATTGAATCTGAGCGATCCCATCGACGAGTGCCTGAGCGTGTCTCCCGACGGTGACTGGATCGTCACTATCGCTTCACCGCACGTCGATGATGCCGGCAATGTCACGGCTCACCTCCGGGACACCATGACCGGCGGGGTCCGGGCCGAGATCGACGTGAGTTACAGCGGCTTCCCACGCGTCACGGCGTCGCCCGATGGCCGGTGGCTCGCGACCGTGACCGCGTCGGGTCACTCCGGTGACACTCTCGTACAGGTCTGGAGAAGCGCCGACGGCGCGCTTCTCCAGACCATGGAAGTCGACTCACCGACAAGCCGTGCGTCGATCGCTGTAGCACCGGACAGCCGATGGTTCGCCGTCACGGAGAATGACAACACCGCACTCGTTCTGTGGGATGCCCACACCGGACAATCACGTGGGGTCATCGGTACCGGGACATTGGGAGTGGCCTGCGGCGTCGGCATCGCTCCGCACGGGCGCTGGATCGCGACCGCCGGCGGCATACTCGGCGATCCGGCGATCCGCATCTGGAACACCGCTGGGGCGACACGGTCCCGATCCACCGCCGCCGCGTCCGCCTGCCGGGAAGCGCACGTGCCGGCGGCAGGCGGCTGGGTGGTCGCGCACGAGTGGGCAACGGACAACGCGCTGCTGATCCGCGATGCCCGAACGGGTCACGTCCGGCTCGTACTGCGCGCAATGGTCTCCTGGCAGACCCCGCACATCGTCGTCGCTCCGGACGGGTCCTGGTTGGCCACGATCAACCACGACCGTACCGTGGGGCATCCCGCGCTCGAGGTCCGTGACTCCCTCACCGGGTCGGTGATACACCGCGCTCACATCGACAGCGCTTTCGTACAGAGCATGGCGTTGTCACGGGACGGGCGGTGGCTGTTGTCGGCGGACGGCAGAAGTCACGGTGGGAAGCGGGGAGAATCGCTGGTTCGGCTCTGGGACACCAGCACCTGGACGGTGCGATGGGAGATTCAGAGCGGCCATCCCACCGGCGTCGGGAGCATCGCCATCGCGCCCGGCGGCGACTGGTTCGCCACCACGGGGCTCGGCTCGCCCGCCGACCCGACTCTCTCCACCGTACGCCTCGGGCGGCTCGTGGAGGGCACTCCACGACTGGTGATCGACATCGGGCCGGGGCGGGCGGTGTCATCGATCGCCCCGACGCCGGACGGCGCCGCCCTGATCACGCAGCAGAACGGTGCGCGATCGAATCCGTACCCGGGTGTCGAGCTGTGGGATACGACCAGCGGAGAACGTCGGCTCGGCATCGAGGTGCCGCACCATTTCGGCGGCGGTGCCGTGGCGTGCGCCCCGGACGGCTCCTGGCTCACCGCGGTCGGCACCGACGTGCGCGGATGGACCACGGCCGACGGCACCAGCCGATTCCGGATCGGCGAACCCAGCGTTTTCAGCCGCCGCCGCGTCGTCATCGCACCGGACAGTGCCTGGTTCGCGGTCACCCGGGAACGAAGCGTGCAGGTGTTCGACTCCTATGGCGAGCCGCTCGCCGGCATGCGCGTCGACGGGCACATCAACGACTGCGCCGTCTCCGCCGATGGCCGGGTGATCTATGTGGCGGCATCGTGCGGGCTTCACGCCTTCGACCTCCTGCACCCCGGCGAGGCCTCCGGCGCGCAGTGAAGCCCGGCGGGATCGCCGCCGGGCTTCACTGCTGGTGCGGAGAACGGGGTCAGGCGAAGCGGGTCGCGATCCAGTCCGCCACGTAGTCGGCGGATTCGATCACCGCCTCGTCGTGGTCGGCGTCCGGGAGGCCGAGGAACGTGACCGGGACCCCGTACGCCTGGATCTGCGGCACCAGGTAGTCCGTGGAGAGGAAGAACGGGACCGCCTCGTCGTCCGTGCCGTGCACGATCAGCACCGGCGCGCTCGGCGCCGTCTGGGCCGGGTTCTGGTAGGAGGCCAGCTTGGTGACCACCGCGGCCGGCACCTGCCCGCCGTTCACCAGCTGCGCGGCGGTGAAGTTCTGATAGGCGGCGAGGATCTCGTAGAGACAGCCGGTGTTCAGCACCGGAGTCTTCGCCTCGGCCGGGGCGGCCAGGACCGAGTACGGGTGGAAGGTCGGCTCCACCGCGGCCAGCCCGTACAGGGCCATCACCAGGTATCCCTGCCCTTCGGTTCCGGCGATGACCGGGATGATCTGCTCGGTGTTGGAGACCGGGGCGATGCTGGCCGTGCCCTTCAGCACGAGCGTCCCGTCGTAGGAGGGCGCCAGCTGGCTCGCGAAGAGCGCGCCCTGCCCGCCCTGCGAGTGCCCGTCGACGACGTACTGGGTGGAGAGAGACGTGTCGAGGTTGCGCGCCGCTTTGACGCTGTCGATCAGTGACCGGCCGGCGCTGGCGCCGATCAGGTACGGGTGCGCCTGTGCCGTACCCAATCCGGGGTAATCCGGGGCCGTGACGGTCCAGCCGCGGCTCAGCAGTTCGGCGACCGCGATGCGCGCCTCCTCCCAGAAGACCGCTTGATTGGTGGACGGCGCGCATTTGTCGGCGAGGCCGGTGGTGCCGTGCCCCCATGCGACGATCTTGCCGTTCTTCCCGGTTTTCGGAGTCATGATCAGACCGGTGGCGGTGATGACGTTTCCGGTCAATCCGGTGGTGACGTATTGGATGCGGCGGCCGGTGGCGAGCGGCGCCAGTTCGGCCGGCAGGGTGGCGGCCGAACTGGTCAGCACGACGCCGGGCAGGGCTGCCGCGGCCGCTGGCTGGGCGGTGGCGGCGACCGTGCCGCTGACAGCGAGTAGCGCCGTGAGCAGCACATGTGACAGTGATTTCATGTAGACCCCGTTCCCTGAAAGATTTGAGGGCTCAGCCTAAAACCGATCACCGGCAACCGAATCCATATTCAGGTACACAGATGCCTAGCCACCTATCCGATGTGGAATCGCCGATTGCGTCAAAGCGAAGATCCATTTAAGCCGATCTTTACGAAGAACGTTTCAGACGCCGCTCGGGAACGTCTCCGGCTCGCGCCTGTCCACCCGCAGGGTGTGCAGCGGGCGCAGCGCGTGCGTCTCGTCGAACCAGAGGAACGCGTCGTAGCGGCCGCCCAGGATCGTGGGCACGTAGTTGGCCCAGCGTTCCCGGTGCGGCTGGTAGACCACACCGATCGCCCGATGGGCCAATACGGTCGTGAGCAGGTCCGGCCCGTCGGTCCCGGCGGGGAAGACGAACAGGCCGCACCGTGGCGCGGCGGCGTGCAGCACGTCCTCCAGCGAGTCCGGCCGTGCCTCCGGCACGCCCATCACCTCCATCGGGGCGCCCCAGGCGGGCCCGGCCACCACACTTCCCCGGTACGTTCCACAGCCCACCAGCACGACCTCGTCGTCGCCGAAGCGCTCCCGGGCGAGCTGGCCGAGAGTGACCTCCCCGTACCGTGACTGATCGGTGGCACGGGCGTCACCGACGTGGGTGTTGTGCGCCCAGACGACCGCTTTGGATCCCGGCCCGTACCGGGTCAGCAGACGGTCCAGGGTCTGGTCCATGTGCCGGTCCCGGATGTTCCAGGCCTCCGGCCCGCCCTGCACCATGCTCCGGTAGTAGCCCTCGGCGCCGGCCACCACCTCGGCGTTCTGCCACACCCCGAAGTCCCGGTCCTTGAGCGCGGCGAGCATCCGGACCACGTTCTCCTGGCAGCCGGCCGAGACGAACTGGGTGGACCAGGCGTACGCGTTGGGGTCCTCGGCGAACGGCTCGAAGCACCGGTACGCGTCGAGCGCCGCGGGCACCAGGTCCGGGTCGTGCTCGCGCAGCCAGGTCAGGATCTGGTGCATCGACTCCCAGAGCGAGTAGACGTCGAGCCCGTGGAAGCCGGCCCGGTCGCCGGGCGGCCGCCGCGCGTTGAAGTCGCGCAGCCAGCGGGTGAAGTCGACGGTCTCCTCGTTCGCCCACATCCAGGTCGGCCACCTGTCGTACCGGATCAGGGCGGCCCGCGGGTCCTCGGGCGCGCCCGGCGCGCACCGCACCGCGGCGTCCACCCGATCGCAGTCCGGCCAGTCCCCCTCGACCGCCACGAAGGAGAACCCGCGCTCCTCGATGAGCCGCCGGGTCAGCGCGGCCCGCCAGGTGTAGAACTCGTGTGTCCCGTGGGTGGCCTCGCCGATCTGGACGACCCGCGCGCCGGCTGCCCGATCCAGGAGAACCTCCAGGTCCCCCGGGTCACGCAACGGCCGGGCGATGGACGCCACCTCGTCCCCGTACCGGATCATCCTGGTCCGGTACCCCGGGCGTTGCGCCCTATACGTCCGACTTAGCCAGATCGGCGAGACGGTCCGGGCGGGACGGCCGCGCCCGGCCGGGCAGCGGGCGGGCCGCCAGCACGCAGGTGTCGTCGTCCGGGTTGGCCCGGCGCAGACGTGCCACCAGCTCGGCGAGCGGGCGCGCCGGCGACGCCCGGACCGCCTCGTCGACCGTGGCGATCACCGCGTTCAGCCCGGTGTCGAGGCACTGCCCGCGGTGCTCGACCAGGCCGTCGGTGTAGAGCAGCAGCACGTCGCCGGGGAGGAAGCCGGTGACCGCGTCCGGGTACACGGCGCCGTCGACGACACCGAGCATCGGCCCGGGCGGGCGCGCCAGCGGCCGGGTGCGGCCGTCCCGGCTGAGCAGCGGCGGCGGATGGCCGGCCTGTGCCCAGACCAGCTCCTGGCGGACCGGGTCGAAGCGGGCGATCACCGCGGTGGCGGCCACCTCGGGAGTCTGCGTGCCCAGCTCGCAGGTGAGCTGGTTGAGGTGCCCGAGCAGGGTGCCCGGATCGCTGGTGATCACGGTGAGCGCCCGCAGGGCGTGCCGCAGCTGCGCCATCGTGGTGGCCGCCGGGGTGCCGTGCCCGGCGACGTCGCCGACCGCGAGCAGCACCGCGCCGTCCCGCAGGGCCGCCGCGTGGTACCAGTCGCCGCCGACCATGGTCTCCTCGGTGGCCGGAAGGTAGCGGACGGCCGCCTTCAGGCCGGGCAGCTCGATCGGCTCCTCCGGGATCGGCAGGATGATCCGCTGGAGCCGGGCGGTGAGGTCGTGCTCGGCGGCGGACGCCCGGCGCTGCTCGTCCAGCTCGTGCTCGACAGCGGCGAGCCGTTCCGCCCCGATCTGCTGCTCGGTGACGTCCTGCACGATGCCGTAGATGCGCAGCGGCCGCCCGTCGGCGTCCCGGACCGCGTCGGCGACCGTGCGCAGATGCTTGACCCGGCCGCCGATCCGCACCCGGCTGATCAGATCGACCCGTTCCGAGCGGCGGAACGCGTCCAGGGCGGCGAGCCGCAGCGGCTGGTCGTCGGCGACCGCCGCCCGGTCCGCCTCCTCCTGGCTGAGCGGGCCGAGGGCCGGGTCCCGCTCGTAGATCCGATAGATCTGCGGCGACCAGTAGATCTCGCCGCTGACCAGATCCCACTCGCCCCAGCCGAGCCTGCCGAGCTCCTCCATGTCGGCCAGGCGGTCCCGCTCCCGCTGCGGGTGGTCGCGCCGGGCGCCGGGCGGCCGGTGCCCGACCGGCTCGTCGCGGCCGAGCGGCTCTTTGCGGCCGGCCGGCTCGTCGCGGCCGAGCGGCTCTTTGCGGCCGGCCGGCTCGTCGCGGCCGAGCGCGGCCAGCATCTGCGGCACCGGTGACGCGGCGCCCTCCTGCACGTTGTCCAGCAGCCGGGTGACCCGGACGGCCATCTCGGCCACCTCGCAGTCCTGCGCCTCCGCCATCCGCACCAGGTGGCGGTGCGCCTCGGCGAGCCGGCACCGGGCCCGGCCGGCGAGCAACCCGGCGGCCCGCTCGACGCGGATCCGGGCCGCCTCCGGCGACGCGTCGCTCGCGTCGGGACCCAGCGTGCTCAACGCCTGCGCGTACGCCTGACTGCCCACCGGAGACCTCCCGCCCGTTCTGGGCTCCTGCTTACGCCAGGCCGCGCGGGCGCCGCATCCTCCGATCATCCGGGCCGGGCTCCCGCCTGCGACATCACGTCACGCGGTCACCCGGTCGGGCGTCGGGCGTTCGGCCACCGGCACCCCGGACAAGGGCTCAGAGCTCGAAGAGGGACCGGATCGCCTCGGTCAGGCGGGCCATGCTCGCGCCGGTCACCATGCCGATCCGCTCGGCGCCCGTCGACGCGGGCAGCCGGCGCATCCGGTTGATCACCACGACGCCGGTGATCGGGTCCTGCTCGGTCAGGGCCACCGCGTACGGCGGGAGTTCGGTGACGCCGCGCTGGCGCACGATCGGCGCGCAGAACGGGGCGGCGTTGGACCGCTCGTTGTAGCTGTCCCCGGAGAGCACGAGCACGCGGTATCGCAGGTCGGAACGGTCGCCGATGGTCCAGATCTCCCCGCGGCGCACGTCAGCAGTGTCCTGCGGGCGGCGTCGTCCGGCTCGGCATGGCTGGAAGCGTACCGCCGCCCCGATCGCGGCCCGCGCCACCCCGCCGCGTGCCGCCTACCGTCCTGTTACGGCGAAGCCGCGTCACGCCGCGCGGCGCGCCGCCTTGTCCCGGTACATCGCCTGATCGGCCCGGCGGATCAACTCGTCGGCGTCGAGCAGTCCATCGGAGCAGACCGTGCCCACGCTGGCGCCCACCCGTACCGTCTCGCCGGAAATCGCCACCGGCGCGCTCAGCGCGCCCCGGACGTGGTCGGCGAGCCGCTCGGCAGCGCCCGGCCCGTGGGAGAGCAGCACGAACTCGTCGCCGCCGTACCGGGCGACCGTGTCACCGTCCGGCAGGCCGGCGCGCAGCCGGGCCGCCACCTCGGTGAGCAGCCGGTCGCCGGCCAGGTGGCCGAGCCGGTCGTTGACCGCCTTGAAGCCGTTGAGGTCGCAGAAGAGCAGCACCACCTCGGGCCGGCCGGCGTCGCGTTCGGCGGCCAGCGCGGCGTCCAGGCGGTTCCACAGCTCGGCCCGGTTCGGCAGGCCGGTCAGCAGGTCGTGGGTGGCCTGGTGGCGCATCCGGGCCTCGGCGATCTCGCGCTGCTCGGCGAGACGGGCCACCCGGATCGCGACGAGCACCACGATCAGCAGGTTGCCGACGGTCAGCAGCGCGGTGTCACCGCGCGCACCGAGGAACTCCCGGGCCGCGGCGACCAGCGGCACCACCGTGACCGCAGCGGTCAGGAAGATCACCCGGATCCGGAACGGACGCTCCTTCGGCGCCGGGCCGGGCTGCGCCATCCGTTCCGCGCCGGGCAGCAGCGTGGCCAGCCCGACCAGCAGGTAGGTGATGGCGAAGAGCATCTCGCGGCCGGCCGAGGACGACCCGGTGATCGTGCCGGTCGCGGTGGCCGCCGCTGTCGCGCCGGCCAGGTCGAACACCATCGCGGCGGCGAGCAGCGCCAGCGGCAGCGGCGGCCGCCGGGCGATCACCACGAGCCGGAGCATCGCGCCGAGCACGCCGGCGAGCAGCAGCACGGTCGTCAGCAGCATGGTCTGCCGGCCCACCACGACCCGCGCCGCGTTGAGCGCCGGCTGCAGCAGCGCGGTCCAGGTGAGCGCGGCCACCACGATCGCGACCACGCTGGCGTCGATCAGGCCGCCGACGTCGTCCCGGCCGCGCCGCAGCACCAGCAGCACCGCGGCGATCAGCAGATGAGCGTGGCTGACCGCCACCAGCGTCTCGGCGGCCGCACTGTGCGGCCCCTCGGCGGCCAGATTCACCGCATTGGAGCCGACCAGCCAGCACAGACCCAGGGCCAGCCATCGGTACGGGGCCCGCTCGGTCACCGCCACCCGCGGCAGGACGGTCAGCACCGCCACGCCGGCCAGCAGCGAGACGAGCAGCATCACCAGCTGCCGCCCGGGCGGGGGCGCCACCGGCATGGCTGCGGTCAGTGCGCCGGTCACCACCAGGTAGACGGACACGCCGAGAAAACGGGTCACGAGCCAATCCATCGGTCGCGCCCGCCACGACCTGAGCTTGCTCAACACGTGGGCACGATCGAACCTCTGGCCGCCCGAACCCGTAAGAATGACGGCGGGAACCCGTAACACCGCGGGGTTTCGAGGAAGGACGCAGTGATGTCGCAGAAGGCGCAGATCGGAGTCACCGGCCTGGCGGTGATGGGCCGCAACCTGGCTCGTAACTTCGCCCGGCACGGTCACACCGTGGCGGTGCACAACCGGTCCTACGGGCGCACCAAGGAACTGGTCGAGGAATTCGGCCACGAGGGTACGTTCCTGCCCGCCGAGACCGCCGAGCAGTTCGTCGCGAGCCTGGAGCGTCCCCGCCGCGTCGTCATCATGGTGAAGGCCGGTCCGGCCACCGACGCCGTGATCGACGAGTTCGCGCCGCTGCTCGAAGAGGGCGACATGCTGATCGACGCCGGCAACGCGCACTTCGCGGACACCCGGCGCCGGGAAGCCGCTCTCAAGGAGCGCGGCCTGCACTTCGTCGGCACCGGCGTGTCCGGCGGCGAGGAGGGCGCCCTGCACGGCCCGAGCATCATGCCGGGCGGCTCGCCCGAGTCGTACCAGGCGCTCGGCCCGCTGCTGGAGGACATCTCGGCCAAGGTCGACGGCGAGCCGTGCTGCGTGCACGTCGGCCCGGACGGCGCCGGCCACTTCGTCAAGATGGTGCACAACGGCATCGAGTACGCCGACATGCAGCTCATCGCCGAGGCGTACGACCTGCTGCGTCAGGTCGGCGGGCACACGCCGGCCGAGATCGCCCAGGTCTTCGGCGACTGGAACTCCGGGCGGCTCGGCTCGTACCTCATCGAGATCACCGCTGAGGTGCTGAAGCAGACCGACGCGGCGACCGGTCAGCCGTTCGTCGACGTGGTGCTCGACCGCGCGGAGCAGAAGGGCACCGGGCGGTGGACCGTACAGGCGGCTCTTGATCTCGGGGTTCCGGTTTCCGGCATCGCCGAGTCGGTCTTCGCGCGCGCCCTCTCCGGCGGCGCCGACGTGCGTGACGCCGCGGCCACCGCGAACCTGCCCGGACCGGCCGCGAACTCCGGCGTGCACAACGGCGACCTGGTCGCCGACGTCGAGCAGGCCCTCTTCGCCTCCAAGATCGTGGCCTACGCGCAGGGCTTCCAGCAGATCCAGGCGGCCAGCACCGAGTACGGCTGGGACATCGACCCCGGCGCGATGGCCAAGATCTGGCGGGCCGGCTGCATCATCCGCGCCAAGTTCCTGGACTTCATCAAGCAGGCGTACGACAAGAACCCCACACTGGCCACGCTGCTCGTCGACGACTACTTCCTGGACGCCGTCTCCGGCGCGCAGGACGCCTGGCGGCGGGTCGTCGTCACCGCGGCCCAGCAGGGCATCCCGGCGCCCGGCTTCGCGTCGGCGCTCGCCTACTACGACGGCCTGCGCGCCAAGCGCCTGCCGGCCGCGCTGATCCAGGGTCAGCGGGACTTCTTCGGCGCGCACACCTACCACCGGGTGGACAAGCCGGGCTCGTTCCACACCCTCTGGGCAACCGACGACCGGCGCGAGATCGACGCCTGATCCGCTTCCTCCCCGCCCCGCCCGCCCCGCCCGCCCCGCCGACCGCCATCCGGTCGGCGGGGCGGTTCCCACCGGGCCGGTTCCCACCGGGCCGGTCCCCCGCCGGGCCAGCCCGAGCCGTATTCCAGGCAAGTACCCCCGTTACCCGCCCCAGCTACGGCTCGCGACACCCAGCCGTAGTCCAGACAGGTCACGCCGCCCCACAACCTGCCCCAGCTACGGCTCGCGACCCCCGCGCGCCGCCGAGCCGTAGCCCACGCAGGCAAAACGGCGTTATGACCTGCCCCAGCTACGGCTCGCGACCCCCGGCCGTAGCCCACACAGGCAAACACAGCTTGATCACAGGGCTGAGCTACGGCCGACGGTCCCGAGCCGTAGTCCACACAGGTCACGCAGCCCCACAACCTGCGCCGACTACGGCTCGCGACACCCGCGCGCCACCCAGCCGTAGTCCACGCAGGTCACGCCGCCCCACAACCAGCCCCGACCGCGGCTCGGGACGGGAACCACAACAGCCCCCCGGTCAGAGCGCCGCCGCAGCCGGCTCCACCGGAGCACCGGCCGTCCGGGCGTTCAGCCGCCGATAAGGCCTGCTCATCAGCGCCAGCACCGTGGCGATCACCCCGATGATCCCGGTCAGCACGAAGACCAGCGCGATCCCTCGGTCCGCGCCGGTGCCGAACCACGGGCCGATCTCCCGGGCGCCCCACCCGTCGGTCATGAACGGGATGAACACGAACTGCGTGATCGGCGAGATCAGGAACGCGGTGAGCGGGGACGCGGCCTGCTCCGCGCTCTGCGCCAGCCCGAACACCCGGCCCTGCCGCTCGTAGGGCACCACCTTCTGCAGGATGGTCTGCTCGGCGGCTTCCGCGTACGGCATGAGCAGCATGTACAGGTAGAAGCCGACGGCCAGCCACCAGATCGACGCCCGCAGCGGGAAGACGATGATGATCGCCCAGAGCGCCACGTTGATCAGCAGCAGCAGCCGCACCGGCTGACGGCCCAGACCGGTCCGGGACACCGCGATGCCGCCGAGGATCATGCCGGTGCTGAGCACGCCCCAGAGCAGTCCCCACGCCTGCACCGACACCAGTGACAACCCGTAGGCGTCGGCCAGCGCCATGAAGACGCCGCCGAGGAAATTGTTGAACATGCTGAACAGGATCAGCGCGGTCAGCCCGGGCACTCCCGCGATGATCCGCAGGGTGCCGCGGATGTCGACGCCGCTCTTCCCGGGAGTCTCGCCGTGCGGAACGGCTCGCTCGGGGATGGTCACGAAGGACAGGTGCAGGATCGCCAGGCCGAGCGCCGCCATCGCCAGGATGATCACCGAGCGCATCCCGTCGAAGGCCACCAGCACGCCGCTGATCACCGACGTGGTCAGGAACGTCGTGCCGGTGACCGTGCCGACCAGGCCGTTGGCGCGGTCCCGGGTGTTCTCCTCGATGAGGAGGGTGACGAGGGTGGGCGTGGCGATCGTCCGGATGTTGCCGGCGATCACGCCGAACATCAGCAGCAGGATCAGCGCCCAGAGCGCGAAACTCGCCGGGTCGTGGAAATCGTCCGCCGGGGTGATCAGGTAGACGGCGAACGCGCCGGCGTAGAAGAGCAGCGACGCGGCCGCCGACGCCTGCAGCGCGGTCTTCTTGCGGTGCCCGTCGACGACGCTGCCGAACCAGATGCCGGTCGCCGCGGTCAGCACCAGGAAGATGCCGGAGACCATTCCGGTGGCGAAGACCGATTTCGTCTGCAGATAGACCCAGAAGGTCACCGCGAACCACACGGTGTAGTTCATGACCGACACCAGCAGCGTGTTGGCGAGGATCTGATAGAAGGTCTTCACATGGCCCTGGATGGAGGTCATGCCCGTTAAGGTACGACCTCAACAGTGGTGGAAGTCCAGCGAGAATCGGCCATCAGCGCGCCGCACTCGGCGGCCGGCAGCGGTCGCGCCATGAAGAAGCCCTGCCCGTACCGGTAACCCATGGCCCGCAGCCGGTCCACCTGCGCCTGGCTCTCGATGCCCTCGGCCACCGCCTTGAGGTGCAGATGTTCGGCGAGCTGCGCCACCGCGCCGGCCACCGCGAGCCGTCCCCGGTCCTCCCCGTCGGCGATCCCGTCGACGAACGACTTGTCGAGTTTGAGCACGTCGACCGGAAAAGCCCGCAGCAGGCTCAGCGACGACTGGCCGGTGCCGAAGTCGTCGAGCGCGAGCCGCACGCCCATGTCGTGCAGCGCCTCCAGGGTGGCCCGGACCTGCCAGCCGTCGACCACCGACGACTCGGTGACCTCGAGGATCAGGTTGACCGGGGTCAGCCCGGTGTCGCTGAGCACCGCCGCGACCTCGTCGACGAAGGCTGCCTCGCGCAGCTGGCGGACCGCCACGTTGACGTTGATCGCCTCGATGGCGGCGCTGCCGTGCTCGGCACGCCAGCGGGCGAGCTGCTCGCAGGCCTCGCGCAGCACCCACGAGCCGAGCGGCACGATCAGCCCGGACCGCTCGGCGACCGGGATGAACTCGGCGGGTGAGACGAAGCCGCGCTGCGGGTGCTGCCAGCGGACCAGGGCCTCGGCACCGGCGAGACGGCCGGTGACCAGGTCGAAGACGGGCTGGTAGAGCAGGCGCAACTCGCCGCGGAGGATCGCGGTGCGCAGCTCGCTGGCGAGCAGCGCGTGACTGACCATGTCCTGCCGCATCTGCGGCTCGAACCGGATCCAGGACGCCTTGCCGGACTCCTTGGCCGCGTACATCGCGATGTCGGCGTTGCGCAGCACCTCGTCGGCGGTCTCGCCCTGCTCGGCGATCGCGATGCCGGCGCTGGCGTGCAGCAGCAGGTGCTGGTCACCGAAGTGGAACGGGTCGGCGAGGGCGCGCAGCAGCCGCCCGGTGGCCTCCTCCGCGGTCCGCGGGTCGTCGACCGGCAGCAGCACGGCGAACTCGTCGCCGCCGAGCCGGGCCACCAGTTCGTTCTCCGCGCACCAGTCGCGCAGCCGCATCGCGACCTGGTGGAGCAGCTGGTCGCCGGCGGCCGGGCCGAGCGTGTCATTGATCATTTTGAAGTCGTCGACGTCGATCAGCAGGGCGGTGGCCGGCAGGCACGCGTCCAGCCGCTCGCCGAGCGCCACGCCGAACCGGGTGCGGTTCGGCAGGCCGGTGAGCGAGTCGCTGAGCGCCAGCCGTTCCAGCTCGGCCTGCTGGCGGCGGATCCCGCGCAGCGCGATGGTGTTCTCCCGCAGGCTGAGCAGCTGGCGGGCGACCACGAAACCGGCGATCAGCACAGCGCCGATGATCACCGTACGCTGCCGGTTGGTCATCTCCTGGGCGCTGACCGTGACGACCAGGCCGGCCGTCGCGGTGACCGCGAGGAACGGCAGCAGGTTGAAGAGCGACCGGTGTTCGAGGGCCGGCCGCGGCTCGCCGGCCAGCGCTCGCCGCTGCAGCGCCGCGCCGACGCAGACCGCCGCGCCGACCAGCGGCAGGGCCAGCACGGACAGCGCCAGCCGGCTCCAGTCCGCTCCCGCGATCAGCAGGATGTTGCCGGCGATCGCGGCGATCGGCGCGACGGTGAGCACCCGCAGCGCCATCGGCTCGACCATGGTCTCCGGCCGGGCAGCGGCTTTGCCGATCATCACGAGCAGCAGCACGCCGCCGACGCCGACGATCGCCGCGGCGGTACGGGCGACGAGCGACGTCCCGTCCGGTGCGAGGTCGAGCACCACGTACCAGAAGATCAGCGCACTGGCCACGGCGACGGTCGCGGCGTCCAGCAGCGCGCGCAGCCAGCCGGAAGCGGTGCGCCGTGGCCCGGGCAGCCCGAGGAACGCCTGCATCAGCAGCACGACGCCGAACAGCATCGGGACCGCGGTCTGCACCGACAGCCCGGTGTTGTTGTTGGCCCGCGCGAGCGAGACGCAGGAGGCGATGAGGAGGAAGACCGAGGCGTACTCCAGGCGGCGCCAGAACGTGCGCACCGGACGGGCGAGCCGCGGCTGCCGGGTGACCCGCCAGCTGGCGTACAGCGCGGCGGCCAGCGCGACCGGCCCGCCCGCATAGCCGAGCGTCACGTCGGATTCGGCGCGCATCAGCAGCCACAGCAGCACCGCGACGATGGCACCTGCGGCCACCACCACCGGAGCGAGCCCTCCGGCTCGCTGGCTTTCGGGTGCGCTCACGGTCTCCGACTGCTCCTCGCCGACTGGCGGACTCGACACAGAACCAGTCGGCGGGGACCAGCCCAACCTGAGTTCTATCCTTCCAGCGCCGCCGAGACCACGCCGCGCGCCTCCTCCTGGATGCGAGCCAGGTGCTCGGGCCCCTGGAACGACTCGGCGTAGATCTTGTAGACGTCCTCGGTGCCGGAGGGCCGGGCCGCGAACCAGCCGGACCCGGTCACCACCTTGAGCCCGCCGATCGCCGCGCCGTTGCCGGGCGCGCTGGTCAGCACGCTGGTGATCGGCTCGCCGGCCAGTTCCTTGGCGGTCACCTGCTCCGGCGAGAGCTTGCCCAGAATCGCCTTCTGCTCGCGGGTGGCGGGCGCGTCGATCCGCGCGTAGGCGGGTTCGCCGAAACGCGCGACGAGCGAGCGGTAGTGCGCGCTGGGCGATTCGCCGGTGACGGCCAGGATCTCGGACGCCAGCAGGTCGAGCAGGATGCCGTCCTTGTCGGTGCTCCACACGCTGCCGTCGCGGCGCAGGAACGACGCTCCGGCGCTCTCCTCGCCGCCGAAGCCGATCGACGCGTCGAGCAGGCCCGGCACGAACCACTTGAAGCCGACCGGCACCTCGTCGAGGCGGCGGCCGAGGTCGGCGGCGACCCGGTCGATCATCGAGGAGGAGACGAGCGTCTTGCCGATGCCGGCCCCGGCCGGCCAGTCGGTGCGGGCCCGGAACAGGTACCCGATCGCGACCGCGAGGTAGTGGTTCGGGTTCATCAGCCCGCCGTCGGGGGTGACGATGCCGTGCCGGTCGGCGTCCGCGTCGTTGCCGGTGGCGATCTGGAACCGGTCCTTCTGCTCGATCAGCGACGCCATCGCGTACGGCGACGAGCAGTCCATCCGGATCTTGCCGTCCCAGTCCAGGGTCATGAAGCCGAACCGCGGGTCCACCGCCGGGTTCACCACGGTCAGGTCCAGACCGTGCCGCTGGGCGATCTCACCCCAGTACGCGACGCTCGCCCCGCCCAGCGGGTCCGCGCCGATCCGGACACCAGCCCGCCGGATCGCCTCGATGTCGATCACCGAGGGGAGATCGTCCACGTAGGTGGCGAGGAAGTCGTACCCGGAGACGGTGGCCGACTCGCGGGCCCGGACCGCGCTGATCCGCCGCACGCCCTTGAGGCCGCCGGCGATCAGCTCGTTCGCCCGGTCCTGGATCCACTTGGTGGCGTCGGTGTCGGCCGGCCCGCCGTTCGGCGGGTTGTACTTGAAGCCGCCGTCGTCCGGCGGGTTGTGCGACGGCGTGACGACCACGCCGTCGGCGAGCCCGTCGTTGCGCGCGCGGGTCCGGTTGTAGGTGAGGATCGCGTGCGACAGGGCGGGCGTCGGCGTGTACCCGTCCCGGCTGTCGATCAGCGTGGTGACGTCGTTGGCGGCGAACACCTCGAGCGCCGTGATCATCGCGGGCTCGCTCAGCGCGTGCGTGTCCCGGGCCAGGAACAGCGGCCCGTCGGTGCCCTGTTCCCTGCGGTACTCGACGATGGCCTGGCTGGTGGCGGCGATGTGGTCCTCGTTGAACGCGGTCCGCAGGCTGGAGCCCCGGTGCCCGGACGTGCCGAACGCGACCCGCTGTCCCGCCTGGGACGGATCCGGGTGCTCCGTGTAGTAACGCGAGATGACTTTGGGCACGTCGATCAGATCAGCCGGTTCGGCGGGCGTGCCGGCGCGGGGGTGGGTGGACATCGCGGCCTCCTTTGGAGCGTGGACCTGTGCGGAATCGTATCGAGCGGCCCGGTTGAACCTTTCCCCCGCACCATCCGAACTACCTCTTGTGACCCGGGTTGTTCCACGCGTGCTGTTGCTCCTGCTCATCGTGCTGGGCGCGCTTACCGCCGCGCCGCGCCCGGCGTCCGCCCACGCCGCCACGGTCGGGTCCAGCCCGGCGCCCGGCAGCGTCGTCGGCGTCTCCCCCACCGAGGTCACCGTCACGTTCAGCGAACCGGTCGCCCCGGTCGGCGGCCAGATCCAGGTGATCGCCCCGGACGGCGAGCGGATCAACGCGACGCCGGTCGTGGAGGGAAGCGTCCTGCGCATCCCGGTCCGCACGGCGAGCCGCCCGCTCGGCACCTACCTGGTCAGCTTCCGGGTGATCTCCGCGGACAGTCACCCGGTCGGCGGCGCCGTCACCTTCTCGGTGGGCGCGCCTTCGGCGACGCCCGAGGCCGCGACCGCCACCGGCTCGCATCCTTCGGTCACCGTCGCGGTTCCCACATTCAAGTTCCTGGGGTACGGGGGACTCGCGCTGATCACCGGACCGGCGCTCTTCCTGGCGTTCCTGTGGCCGCGCCGGCGTTCTCGCACGGGCCCGCTCCGGATGATCCGGATCGGTCTCGCGCTCACCGCGGTCGCCACTCTCGGCGCGCTCGGCACCCAGGCGCAGCAGGGCAGCGGCGGCGCGCTGTGGCAGGTCTCCGCGGCGGAGCTGACCACCGTGCTGACCAGTCAGTTCGGCCTGCTGCTGGTGGCCCGCCTGGCGGTGCTGGCCGTCCTCGCGGTCCTCCTTCCCGCCCTGCTGCGCGGCCCGGCCCGGCGGCCGTCCCGCGTTCCCGAGCCGGTCGTCGAAGCACCCCAGCTGGTCGCCGTCGCCGCGGGCGCACTCACCACGCCGCCGGCTGGTCCAGCTGGTCCAGCTGGTCCAGCTGGCTCTCAGCGTTCACAAATCGGGCACACAACAGCACTGACGACCGGCCGGACCAGCCGGACCAGCCAGTCGCCAGTGCTGGCTGCGGCAGTGCTCCTGCTGACCGTTCTCGGACTCGCTACCTGGCCGCTGACCGGGCACGCCATCGCCGCACCGCTGCCGGCCGTGACCGTCGCGGTGGGCGTGGTTCACCTCGCGGCGATGGCGGTGTGGATCGGCGGGCTCGGCACGCTGCTCGGATTCCTGCTGCGCGGCACCGACCGGCGCGTTCTCGGCGTGCTGCTGCCGATCTGGTCCCGCTGGGCGGTCCTCGCGGTCGCCTGGCTCGCGATCGCCGGATCGGTGCAGGCGGTGGTCCAGCTGGGCGCGCTCCCCGCGCTCTGGCAGACCGGGTACGGCCGGCTGCTGCTCGCCAAACTCGGGCTCCTCGCCGGAGTCCTCGCCCTGGCCGCCGCCGCCCGCCGCCTGGTCACCCGGGTGGCCGGAACCGGCGCGTCCCGGCTGCGCCGCACGGTCGCCGTCGAGATCGTGGCGACCGTGCTGATCCTCGGGCTGAGCGCCGTGCTGGTGCAGGTGGACCCGGGCCGGACCGCCGGCGCACGCGACCGCGCGGTCACCGGCAAGGGACTGTCCGAGACGCTGAGCAGCCCGCTCTACACCGTGCAGTTCAACGTCTATCCGGTGGAGCTGGGCGAGTACAACACGGTGCACGCGTTCCTCTACACCCCGGCCGGGGCGCCCCTCGCCCCCGCCGAGTGGCAGCTCACCACCCGCCTGGTCAGCCAGAACCTGGAAGCCGTGAAGGAGCCGTTCGCCGCGCTGCCGATCGAGCACCAGGCGCTCGGCACCGTCACCTTCCCCGTCCCCGGCACCTACGAGATCGCCTTCACGATCCGGGTCGACGAGCTGAACCGGGCCACCGTCAAGACGACCGTCGAGGTCCCGCGCCAGCAGCCCGGATAGTCGGACGCTCGGACTGAGTCGGACGCTCGGGCTGAGTCGAACGCTCGGGCTGAGTAGGCCTTGGCTCCCGGGGCGCGGTCGCCGTCGGCCGACGCCCCGTCCAGCAGGCCCGTCCAGCAGGCCCGTCGAGCCGGCCGTCCAGCAAGCCCGTCCAGCAGGCCGTCCGGCAGGATCAGGGCACACGATGTGGCGCAGGCACCGCGACGGGAGCACACCGAAGCCCGCACCAGCGGGGACAGCAGCACACGGAAGCCGTCCGTGTGCCCGCACCGCCGCCCTGGCACAGGTGAGACCTCACCACGACGTTGTGTGTGCCCTCATCCACCCTCGTCCACCCTCGTCCGCCCTCGTCCACCCTCGTCCACCCTCGTCCGCCCTCGTCGGCTCAAGTCCGCCGCCCCGTCCGCTGCCCCGCCTGCAACCCGCCCAGCGAGCACCGCCACCCGAGCCGTCGCGCACGCAGCTCATCCGGCCGCGTACCCTGCGCGGGCTACGGCCGGCTGGTCGGGGTGGGTCGCAGGTGAGTCGGGGGCGGTTTCTGGGCAGATGGGGTTGGTGAATGTCTCCCTTGACGAGAGATCCGGCACCGTCGTGGTGACGGTACGAGGAAATCTGGATCTCGACAGCGCCCCGTCCCTCGCCGTCTGCCTCAACGAGGCTCTCGGCCGACCCGAGCCACGTGTCGTGGTCGACCTGTCCGGTGTCGACTTCTGCGATTCGATCGGCTTGAGCACGTTCGTGACCGGGCACAACCGGGCCCGGGCCGCCGGTGGCTGGCTGCGGCTGGCCGCACCCGGCGAATTCCTGGAACAGCTGCTCGACACCGTCGGGCTGGCCCAGCGCCTCGGCGTCTACCCGACCGTCGACGACGCCGTCGCCAACCGCCCGGACAGCTGAGCACCGGACTACTGAGCACCAGGCTGCTGAACACCCGACTACCGAGCACCCGACTGCTGAACACCCGACTACCGAGCACCCGACTGCTGAGCGACCGATCACTCCGTCCGGCCTCCGGCGCCGCCCGCCGGATAGTCTCGCGGCGTGCTGATCCTGTTGCCGCCGTCCGAGGGCAAGACCCCCGCCACCGCGGGTGAGCCGGTCGACCCGGCCACCCTCTGGCTGCCCGAGCTCGCCGCCGCCCGCACCCGGGTGCTCAACCGTCTCGTCGCCCTCTGCAAGCGCAGCAGCGAGCGGTCGGTGGCCGACTCCCTCACCGTTCTCGGGCTCAGCACCGGCCAGCGCGACGAGATCACCCGCAACGCGGGGCTGCCCACCGCGCCGGCCGCCCCGGCCGCGCGGGTCTACACCGGGGTGCTCTACGAGGCCCTCGACCCGGCCGGGCTGGGCCCCGAGTCGCGCGCATGGCTGGACTCCCGGGCGGTGGTCTTCTCCGGGCTGTGGGGCGTGGTGCGCCTCGGTGACCGGATCCCGGCCTACCGGTGTTCGATCGGCGTCACCCTGCCGCAGGTGGGCGGGCTCACCCCGTACTGGAAGAAGGCTTTGAAGCCGGCGCTGGACCGCCTGGACGGACCCGTGCTGGACCTGCGATCCGGGGCCTATGTGGCGATGTGGGCGCCCGGAGCGCAGAGCGCGCAGGTGCGCGTGCTGCACGAGCGTCTGGTCGGCGGAGTGGCGAAACGCTCCGTGGTCAGCCACTTCAACAAGGCCACGAAGGGGCGGCTGGTCCGCGCGCTGGCCGAGGATCGCGCCACGCCCGGGACGGTGGACGAGCTGGTCGTGGCGTTGCGCGACCTGAAGTTCACGGTCGAGGAGCGGCCCGCGCCCGAGGGCCGGCCGCGGCAGCTCGACGTCGTGGTCAGCGACCTCTGACCGGGAATCTCCGCCGAATCGCCGAGGTCGTTGATCGTCCGTTCGTCCGGTGACGGCTCCCACTCTTCACTCCGGCCCCGGTAGATGAGATCGTTTATCGCCGCGCGGCCTCGGCCGGGAGGCGTGCCCCCTCTCACGAACGCCTGATCCGGAGGACCCTTGTCCGATCGGACGCCACCGGAACAACCTGGCAAGGAACTGGTGCTCCGGCGCAAGCCGGACGTGCCCGCCATGCTGCTCGCCGACAAGCGGTCATGGCGCGAGTACGCCGCTCCCGGCCTGGTGATCTTCCTGGGCGTGATCGCTGTGATCGCCTTCGGGCTGGTCGTGGTCACCCGCGGCGGCGACGAGCCGCGGCCCGCGGGCACCGCGCCGGCGCTCGGCGGGCTCGGTGATCCGAACGCCGCCCAGCTGCCGATCCCCCTACAGAGCCCGTCGCCGTCGCCCAGCTTCGCGCCGGTCGACACCGTCGCGATCGAGCGCTCCACGGTTCCCGAGCGGGTCGACCTGACCGCCGAGGGCACTATCGACTGGGTGCACTGGGGCGAGCAGGGCACCTACGCCCTCGAACGCAACACGAACGGCGGCTTCGCGATCCTCGAGGGCACACCCGATCCGTCCCGCGTGCGGCACGCGGTGAGCCCGGAGACCTACCGCTGGACCGGCGGCAGCCCGCTCGCCAAGGCGTCCGGCGTGACCAGCGGCGTCCGGGCCTGCGACGCCGGCAGCGGCTTCACGCTCTCCGCGCCGGCCGGCACCCGGGACAGCACCCTGCGGCTCTACGTCGGCCTGGTCTCCGGGAGCGGATCGCTGGAGGTACGGCTCTCCACCGGGGGCAAGGTCGTCAAGGACAGCTGGGAGCAGACCGGCACGTCGATGGAGACAGCCGTCTACACGGTGAGCTACACCGCTTCGGATACTGGCAAGATCTCCATCAAGTGGATCACCGACGAGTCCTTCACCGAGGGCTGCGGCGGGGTCGCGCTGCAGGCCGCGACACTGAGCTGACCTGCGTTAACTTAGTTCGGTTCCGGAAGGGGAGCTTGTGTTCGCGGGCTGGGGATCGCGGGTCGCCCGCCTTCGATGGTCAGTGCTGGTCGTCGCGCTCGTCGCGGTGCTCGGCGCGGGCGTCTGGGGCTTCGGGGTGTTCGATCGGCTCACCGAGGGTGGTTACAGCGACCCGGACAGCGAATCGGCGCAGGCCGCCGACGTGGTCGCCACCGCGCTGGGCGGGCAGAGCGGTGACGTCGTCGCGATCTACACGCCGGACCGGGGCACGATCGACGACGCCGCGCTGGCCAAGCGGATCACCGCGCGGCTCGGGGCGCTGCCGTCCGACGCCGTCGTCTCGACGACGTCGTACTGGGACGACAAGGCGCCGCAGTACGCCGCCGCTGACCGGTCCAGCGCGGCCGCGGTGATCACCCTGGCCGGCGAGGACGACGCCGAGAAGATGTCGTCCTACGCCGAGATCGAGGAGTCCCTGGGCGTACCCGGAGCGGATCTGCAGCTGGCCGGCAGCGTGCCGCTCTCGCACGCCTCCAACGAGCGCTCCGCCGACGACCTGGTCTTCGCCGAGATGATCTCGCTGCCGATCGTGCTGGTGCTGCTGCTGTTTATCTTCGGCTCGCTGGTCGCCGCCTCCCTGCCGGTCCTGGTCGGCGGCGCCGCGGTGCTCGGGTCGCTCGGGGTGCTGAACACTGTCGCGCTCACCCACGAGGTCAACTCGTTCGCCGTCAACGTGGCGAGCCTGCTCGGGCTCGGCATGGCGATCGACTACGGCCTGTTCATGGTCGGCCGGTTCCGCGAGGAGCAGGCCGCGCACCCCACCGCCGAGGCGATCCGGCGGACCGTCGTCACCGCCGGCCGTACCGTCCTGTTCTCCGCCACCCTGCTGATGACCGCCCTCGCCGGGCTGCTGCTCTTCCCGCAGGGCTTCCTGAAGTCGCTCGCCTACGGCGGCCTCGCCGCCGTCTTCCTCGCGATGCTGCTGTCGCTCACCCTGCTGCCCGCGATCCTGGCCATCCTCGGCCCGCGCGTGGACAAGCTTCCGGTACGACTGCCGTCCCGATCCTCCACGGGCGGCGGCTGGTCCCGGCTCGCCGGGGCGGTGCTGCGCCGGCCGGTGCTCTTCGCCGTGCCGATCCTGGCCGGGCTGCTGGTGCTCGCGCTGCCGATCGGCGGTGTCCGGTTCGGCGAGAACGACGAGCGGGTGCTGCCGTCGGACGATCCGTCCCGGGTGGCGATCGAGACGCTCAAGGCGGACTATCCGCAGTTCAGCACCGGTGGCGTGCAGATCGTGGTGGAGGGGGCCGCGGAGGAGACCGACATCGCGGGCTTCTCGGATTCCGTCGCGGGTGTCACCGGGGTCACCGGGGTGACCACGACGGGCGCGGCCGGGGACGTTCTCGTGCTCAACGCCGCTCTCGCCGACCCCGACCCGTTCAGCGCCGCCGCCCGCCAGGCCGTCGACGACCTGCGCGCCCTGCCCGCGCCCGCCGGCGCCGAGGTGCTGATCGGCGGCGCCACCGCGCGCAACGTCGACAGCATCGCCGCGATCGCCGCGAAACTGCCGCTGATGATCGGGCTGCTGGCCGGCGCCACGCTCGTGCTGATGTTCCTGGCGTTCGGCTCGATCCTGCTGCCGATCAAGGCCGTGGTGATGAGCGCGCTCAGCCTCACCGCCACGTTCGGCATCCTGATCTGGATCTTCCAGGACGGCCACGGCGCGGGCCTGCTGAACGTGACGCCGGCGCCCCTGGAAGCGGGCATCGTCGTGCTGATGGCGGCCGTCGTGTTCGGACTCTCCACCGACTACGAGGTGTTCCTGCTCTCCCGGATGGTCGAGGCCCGGGTCAAGGGCGCCACCACGACCGAGGCCGTCACCATCGGGCTGACCCGGACCGGCCGCGTGATCAGCGCGGCGGCCCTGCTCCTGATCGTGGTGACCGGCGCCTTCGCCCTGTCCTCGGTGACCACGATGCGCTTCGTCGGCGTCGGCATGATCATCGCGTTGCTGCTGGACGCAACGGTGGTCCGGATGCTGCTGGTACCGGCGGTGCTCGCCCTCTTCGGCGACGCGGCGTGGTGGGCGCCGGGGCCGCTGCGGCGCCTGCAGGAGCGCGCGGGCCTGGCCGAGCACGCGGCCGAGTCCACCGACCCGATCGTTGCCGACCCGGCGGGGGCCGACCCGGCGGAGGCCGGCTCGGCGGAGGCCGGCTCGGCCGGGGACAGCTCGGCGGGCGCTGGTTCGCCGGACATCGGCTCGGCCGTCCCTGTGCCTCGCCACGCGGCGGCCGCGCTGCCCGGCCGGCACGCCGCCACCGCCCTGCCCGGCCGGCACGCGGCGGCAGCCCTGCCCGCCGGCCGGACCGCCGAGCACCGCTCGTTCGCCGATTACCTGCCTGCCGACACCCTGGTCCTGCACACCTCGGTCGACGAGAACAACACGGTCGTACTGGACTATGACGACGTATTGGACTATCTGGCCGAGAAGGAACGGGTAGCCGCCATGGCCGTTTCCCACACCGGTGACGCTGAGCCGAACGAACCGGAAGCCACGGCGCCCACCTCACCGGCGGCGCCGGAGTCGCCCGAGGCGCCGGCCATCGCTGCCGCCGTGGAGGCGACCCCGCCGGCCGAGGAGGAGCCCGCTCCCGCCGAGGAGCCCGCCCCTACCGAGCAACTCTCCCCCGCCGAGAAACCCGCTATTTCAGAGGACACCTCTGCCTCGGACGGCCCGGAGTCCCTCGCGATCTCGGAGCCGGACGAGAGCGAGGCGATCTGGGCCGAGGTCGCCGCCGAACCGGTGGCCGCCATCGTGCCGGACCCGTTCGCCTGGCGGAACGACCCACGGCTCGCGATCCTGACGGCCCCCACATCGGACGACTTCGGATGGCTGCCCAGCGCCACCCCGCAGCCGACCGAAACCGCCGCCGCCGCCGGACCAGCCGAACCCGCGACCGCCGCCGCCGGACCCGCGACCGCAGACGCCGGCGAACCAGCTGAACCAGCGACCGCCGCCGAGACCGGCGAACCAGCTGAATCCGCGACCGCCGCCGAGACCGGCGAACCGGCTGAACCCGCGACCGCCGCCGAGACCCGCGAACCCCACCAGACCCGCGAGCCCGCCGAGACCGGCGCGCCCGGCGCACCCGCCACCCCTGCGGTCACTGCCGACCCCGAGCCGCGCCGCCCGCAGACCTTGGACGACTTGCTGAGCGGCACCGCCGTACCCGTCAGTGCCCTGCCCGCAACCGGCCGGCGCCCGCAGACGCTGGACGAGTGGCTCAGCGGCCCGCGCCCGCAGACGCTGGGCGACCTGTCCCCGGAGCCCGGCCCCGCGCCGGAGAACCCGGCCCACATCGCCCGCCCGCAGACGCTCGACGACTGGCTCAGCGGACCCAAGCCGCCCACCCCGCGCCCGCAAACCCTGGCGGATCAGCCGAAATCGGCCAAGCCGAGGGGGGAAGGGTGACCCGGACCCCTTGCCCTGTCCCACCGGCGGCCGATAGGACGGCCGGGTAAGTACAGTGCCTGCGGTGGAAACAAAGGGGGATGCGGTAATGACCGGCAGTGTCGACAACGCTACGGGCGTGGATCCGGACCGTCTCGCGGTCTGCCTTGCCGTCCTGGCCGAGGTGGAGGCGTTGCCGGCCGAGCACCCCGACGCGGTGAAGGTCCGGCGGGCCACGGCGGGCCTGTTCAAGACGGTGAAGCTGCAGCGGCGGCGGGACCGCCGGGAGGCGATCCTGGCGAACGACCGGGCGGTCACCGAGTCGACCGCGACCGGGGCGCCCGGGCGGATCGACGACGAGACGGCGGGGATTCCGCTGCGCAGCTCGGTGCGGGGCGCGACCGCGGGAGTGCTGAAGCAGGCGCGCGGCTGTTACGTGTGCAAGCAGCGGTTCACCGTGGTGGACGCGTTCTACCACCAGCTCTGCCCGCGGTGCGCGGAGCTGAACCACGCCCGGCGGGACGCGCGTACCGACCTGACCGGCCGGACGGCCCTGCTCACCGGCGGGCGGGCCAAGATCGGCATGTACATCGCCCTGCGCCTGCTCCGGGACGGCGCGGATCTGACGATCACGACGCGGTTCCCGCATGACGCGGTCCGGCGGTTCGCGGCGATGCCGGACAGCGCGGAGTGGCTGCACCGGCTGCGGGTGGTCGGCATCGACCTGCGGGACCCGGCCCAGGTGGTGGGTCTGGCCGATTCCGTGGCGGCGCGCGGGCCACTGGACATTCTGATCAACAACGCGGCCCAGACGGTACGGCGTACGCCCGGCGCGTATGCCGAACTGGTGACGGCCGAGTCGGCGCCGCTGCCGGACGGCCCGCTGCCGGCCCTGGAGTACTTCGGCGGCGCGGCCACGCTCGGTTCGGCGTCCCCGGCGACGGCGCTGACCGCGGGCGGCGGCATGTCCCCGCAGGAGATCACCGCGCTGGCGCTGACCGCACGGTCCACGGCGATCGACGCGGGCGGCCTGGTCCCGGACACGACGCCGACGAACAGCTGGAGCGACCGGGTGCACGAGGTGGAGCCCCTGGAGCTGCTGGAAGTGCAGCTGTGCAACGTGACGGCCCCGTTCATCCTGGTCGGCCGGCTGCGTCAGGCGATGCGCGTGTCGTCGTTCCCGCGCCGGTACGTGGTGAACGTGTCAGCGATGGAGGGGATCTTCAACCGCGGCTACAAGGGCGCCGGTCATCCGCACACCAACATGGCGAAAGCCTCGCTGAACATGCTGACCCGCACCAGCGCGGACGACATGTTCGCCGACGGCATCCTGATGACCAGCGTGGACACCGGCTGGATCACCGACGAGCGGCCGCATCCGACGAAGATGCGCCTGCACGAGGAGGGCTTCCACGCTCCCCTGGACCTGGTCGACGGCGCGGCCCGGGTCTACGACCCGATCGTCCGCGGCGAGCAGGGCGAGGACGTGTACGGCTGCTTCCTGAAGGACTACGCCCCGGTCGCCTGGTGACGGGAGCGGGCCGCGCCCTCGAGGGCGCGGCCCGCGCGCGGAGTGAACCGTCAGTTCCGGGCTGAGACGTCACTCGCCTCCGCCGCCGCCTTTGCCTCCGCCACCTTTGCCGCCGCCGCCCTTGCCGCCGCCGCCTTTACCGCCGCCGCCGGGACCGCGCATGTCGTCGTCGCCCTGGCCGTTCCGCCAGTCGTCGTTCCCGCCGGGACCGCGCAGGTCGTTGCCGCCGGGTCCGCGCAGGTCGTTCCCGCCAGGTCCGCGTAAGTCGTTGCCGCCGGGACCGCGCATGTCGTCACCGCCCATGCCGTTGCGCCAGTTGTCGTCCCCGCCGCGGTCGTCCCTGACCTGGAACGGCCTGCCGTAGCGGTCGGGCTTGTCGTCCCAGCCCTTCGGCCAGCCGCCGCGCCATTCGTCCCAGCGCCAGTAGTTCCTCTTGACGACGAGGACCCATGCTCCGGCCCTGCTGCTCCAGTAGCAGTCGAAGCGCCTCCAGGCTCCCCACTGCTGACCGGTGAAGCCGGCCCGGTAGCAACGCCACTCCCTGCGGAAGTAGCCGACCTCGTACGAGCCGAAGCGCGGGTCCGCCGACACAACGGTGGAACCGGTGCTGCCCGGGGCGGCGGGCGTCGCCTGAGCCGGGGCCGCGCCGAGCATCGCACCGGCCGCGAGGCCCATGCTGCTGAGGGCCACCATCCGCTTTACCTTGTTCATCTCACACCTTTTCGGACAAATCGCTATGACTCTGTCAGCCCATCACGGGTCGCAATCCGGTTCTGTTCGTTTCCGGGAAAGCTGACCGTTTGGATGACCCTTTCGGTGTCCGTAAAGCCATGAATGGCGCACCTTTCAACGCCGCAAAGTGTTCCGACTGGGAGATGCCTGAGAATTGGACGGAAATCGAGACGGCATTCCCGGCCGTCGCTATGAGAGCGCGGGAATCCGCGTCAGCGGGCGGCGCTCCGCCCGTACCCCCGCCGGTCACGCCTGGCCGGCTTGACACCCACCTTGGGCGGAGCAACCGCCGTGACCAGCGGTTTCACGGCCGGAGCCGGAGCGGTCCGGGCCGCAGCGGTCCGGGCCGCCGCAGCCGGGGCCGGAGTCGCCGGGGCCGAAGCCGGAGCGGCCGGCGGCAGCGGATAGCGGCGCAGGATCCACGCCTGCTGGCCGAGCGCGAAGATGTTCTGGGTGACCCAGTAAAGGACCACGCCGATCGGGAACAGCGCCCCGGAGATCAACAGTGACAGCGGGAAGCCGTAGAGCATGATCCGCTGCATGATCAGCGCCGGCCCGTCCCCGGCCCGGCCCGACTTGTTGATCATCTGGCGGGTGGTGAGGTAGGTCGTCACGGTCATCACCAGGATCAGCACGGCCGCGACCAGCTTCACGGTGAGGTCCCCGGTGCTGAACCCGGCGGTGATCGGCGCGGTGAGCAGCTTCGCGTGGATCGCGCTGTCGAACTGGGTGAGCGTCCAGCCGTAGAGGGTGCGGGACGCCTCGCTGGTGACGCCGGGGCGCAGGTGGCGCAGCACGTGCAGCAGGCCGATCACCACCGGGATCTGCACCAGCATCGGCAGGAACTGGGCGAGCGGGCTGACCTTCTCCCGCGCCAGGAGGGCGGTGAGCTCCTTCTGCAGCGTCTCCCGGTCCCCTCGATGCTTCTCCTGCAAGGCCTTGACCTGGGGCTGGAGGCGCTGGGTGGCGCGCTGCGAACGGACCTGCCGGATGATCACGGGAAAGAGCGCGAGCCGGACGGTGAGGACGAGGAAGACGATGCCGAGCACCCAGGCCCACGAGGTGCCCAGGGCGAGGGTGTCGCCGAGCAGGCGTTCCCAGGCGGCATGCCAGAAGAGAAGAATGGCGGAAATGGTGGTGTAGACAGGTTCCATCACGAGCGGACCCCTTGCGGACGCACTGGACTTCAGGACAGCCGGCAGTGGCCGCGCGAGGCGGAAGGAACTCAGGCGGCCACGGGCCGCGGGGTGGGTCCTCGAGGACGGGTGCGTCCCGGTGCGTCCGGGTCACGATGGCGGGGCACTCCGGCCCGGCGGGCACGATCGCGCATCGCCGAGCGGCTGACCAGCGGGTTCGCCGCCGAGCGGAAGTCGATCATCAGGCCGGCGGCGAGCACGGCCACCAGCAGGATGCCGGCCGCGCCGACCAGGAGCGCGCTGGGACCGGTCAGGAGCGCGGTGGAGCCGGCGTCGGTCAGCAGGCCGACCAGGCGCCAGAGGGCTTCCCACCACATCACGCTTGCCACGTTAGCCGCGGTCCGCAACCTCGGTCTCCGGCAGCGCCGCGTACGCCGGGCGCAGCACCTCCACGATCGGCTGCCCGTGGTGGCTCAGCGGCGGGGCGTCCAGCTGGTCGAGCAGCGCGTCCGGGCGGACCCCGGCGAGCGGCACGGCGGTGCCCGGCGGATCGACGCCCCAGAACGCGGCCGGATCGTCCGGGTCGACGAGCGGGCGCGCCGGTTCCCGCTCCTCCTCGGGCGAGGACGAGGACGAGGACGAGGACGCCGGAGCCGGCGCCGTCCCGTCCACCGCGGCCGACTCCCGCAGCGTGCGGAGCCGCATCAGCAGTTCGTCGCGGGACCGCCCGCGCCAGGTGAACACCTCGAACGGGTCGCCCTCGAACGTCCGGGCCAGGGCGTAACAGGTCGCCGCCAGGTGCACGCACGGCATCGGCCAGCGTTCGCACGTGCAGTCCAGGGCGACCTCGTCGAGCGAGAGCGGGAGCAGGCCGAGCCCGGCGCCGGCGAAGACCGCCTCGATCCCGTCCGGCATCCGGCCACCGAGCAGGTCGGCGACGTATCGCGCCTCGCTGACCAGCGCTTTCTCCACCCGGGCCCACTCGGCGGCGCCGAACGAGCGGACCGCGATCCGGGACCGGAAGGCGACCGGGTCGTCCGGGCCGCGGACCAGGGCGGTGACCAGACTGGACGAGACGGTCAGGCTGCGCACGTGCCCGGCTCGGTCGTCGCGGCGGCCACGGGCGAACGTCGGGCCCATCCGCAGCGCCTCGAACATGCCCAGGAAGGCGATCGGGAGATCAGTCAACGATGGCCTCCGGCGCCAGGGTGAACAGGTCCCGCAGCTCGCTCGTGGAGAGAGCGCTCAGCCAGCTCTCGCCGGTGCCGACCACCCGGTCGGCGAGGATGCCCTTGTCGGCGATCACCCGATCGATGTTCTCCTCCAGGGTGCCGAGACAGACCAGGTTGTGCACGTGCACGTCGCGGCGCTGACCGATCCGGAACGCCCGGTCGGACGCCTGCGTCTCGGTCGCCGGGTTCCACCAGCGGTCGATGTGGATCACGTGGTTGGCGGCGGTCAGGTTCAGCCCGGTGCCGCCGGCTTTCAGCGACAGCACGAAGATGCCCGGCCTGGTGGCCTGCTGGAACTCGGCGACCATGGCGTCGCGCCGGCCGCGCGGCGTGCCACCGTGCAGGAACGACACCGGCGCGCCGAACCGGGCGGCCAGATGCGGGGTGAGCATCCCGCCGAACCGGGCGAACTGGGTGAAGCACAGCACGCTCTCCCCTGCGCCGAGCGCCCGGTCGACGATCTCCTCCAGACGGTCGACCTTGCCGGACCGGCCGGGCAGCGGCGAATTGTCCTTCAACGCCAGCGCCGGGTGCACGCACACCTGTTTCAGCTTGGTCATCGCGGACAGGACCAGGCCCTTGCGCCACGTGTCGCCGGGCTCGTCAAGCCGCGCGAGCAGGTCGTCGAGCACCGCCCGGTAGAGGCTGACCTGCTCGGTCGTCATCCCGCACAGGTGCCGCACGTGCCGCTTGCTCGGCAACTCGGCGGCGATCATCGCGTCGTTCTTGGTGCGGCGCAGCAGGAACGGCCGGGTCGCCTGCCGCAGCCGGGCCGCGGCGTCCTCGTCGGCGTAGCGCTCGATCGGCACCGAGAAGCGGGCCCGGAACGTGTGCGCCGACGCCAGCAGCCCCGGATTGAGGAAGTCGAGGATCGACCACAGCTCGGCGAGCCGGTTCTCCACCGGGGTGCCGGTCAGCGCGATCCGGTTGCGGGCCGGGAACCGGCGGACCGCTTTCGCGGCGGCGCTGCCGGCGTTCTTGATGTGCTGCGCCTCGTCGAGCACCACCCGGTCCCAGTCGATCCGGGCGAGCACGTCCGCGTCGCGCACGGCGGTCTGGTAGGTGGTGAGCACCAGGTCGGCCCCCTCGGCGAGGGTCCGCGGATCGGCCCGGTCGGCGCCGTGCAGCACCCGCACCCGCAGCCCCGGCGCGAACCGCTCCGCCTCCCGCTGCCAGTTGCCCAGCACCGAGAGCGGGCAGATCAGCAGCGCCGGACCCGCCCGGTGGTGCAGCAGCAGCGTGAGCAGCTGCACCGTCTTGCCGAGGCCCATGTCGTCCGCGAGGCACGCGCCCAGCCCCAGCGCGTCCAGGAACGCAAGCCAGGAAAAACCCCTGATTTGGTACGGCCGGAGCACCGTCCCCAGGCCCTCCGGCGGTTCGAGCTGCTCAAGAGTCTGTTCCAGCCGCCCGGTGAGCAGGTCGGCGAGCCAGCCCTCCCCCCGCGCGTCGGTCACCGGCAGCGGCAGCTCCTCCGGTGGCAGCAGGCGCGTCGTGGTCAGCGCCTCGCCGGCGGTCATCGTCCCGCCGCCCCGGCTCAGGAACGCCAGCCCGGCCGCGAGCCGCTGCGGATCGAGGTGCACCCACCGCCCGCGCAGCCGGACCAGCGGCACCTTGGCCCGGGCCAGGTCGGCCAGCTCGTGCTCGGTCAGGGTGCGCCCGCCGAGCGCGAGCGACCACCGGTAGTCCACCAGCTGTTTCTTGCCGACGGCCCGATCCCGCAGCACTGTCGAGACCGGATCGCGCCCGCGCACCTCCAGCGACAGGCCGAGCCCCGGCCGCCGCTGCCACCAGGCGGGGAGCAGCACGCCGTAGCCCGCCTCGGTGAGCAGCGCGGCATGGCTGAGGAACCCGTGCGCCGCCTCGGTGTCGAGCAGCATCTCGGCGGGCCGGGCGTCGCGCAGCGCCTCGCCGAGCGCCGGGTAGAGCCGGGCGGCCCGGCCCAGCCCGGCGAGCAGGCGCTCCTGCGGGTGACTGGTCCACCGGCTGAGCGGCGCGAACGTGTCCCGCCACACGTCGGCGGCCGGCACCAGCACGCTCGGCTCGTCGGTGGCCTGCAGCAGGAACTCCAGCCGCCAGACGTCCTCGGGCAGCGGGACCTCGGCCGGCATCACCGGCTCGTGCTCGCGGGGATCGCTGAGCCGGAAGCAGACCCGCACCTCGGCGCCCCGGGCCGCCTGCTCGAACCAGGCGTCGAGCCGCCCGGCCAGCTCGTCGGCGAGCGCGGGCGTGGCCTCGAACTCCGGCTCCCCGCCGAGCGCGGCCAGCCACCCGTAGTCGGCGAGGCTGATCCCGGCCTCTGCCAGCCGGGTCCGGACCAGGCCGTCGACCAGCCGATCCAGCGCCGCCCGGAACAACTCCGCCGCGCTCCGGTCCGCGCTGCTCCGATCCCCGCCGCTCCGGGCCGCGCCGCCCGCACCGACGGCGCTGCGGGCTGCGCCGCCCGAGCCGACGGCGCTGCGGGCTGCGCCGCCCGAGCCGACGGCGCTGCGGGCTGCGCCGGCGGTGGCCGCCGCGGCCTCGGCGCGGCAGGCCGGTGGCATGGTCTCCAGCAGCGCGGCCCGGCGAACCGCGTCCGCCCCGATCGTCACCGGCCGCCAGTGCGCCGCCGGCCGCGCGCCCTCGATCCGGATCGCCGGCAGCACCCGCCCGCGCCGCACCAGGCTCGCCGCGAACCCGCACAGCTCCACGATCCAGGCCGCCGACGGCGCGACCCGGCCGTCGAAATCGGCCACCACGTCGGGGTCGGCGAACGGCACCGTCACGGCCGGCACCCGCCAGGTCCGCGCCCGGACCGCACCCCGCCGCGGCGGCATCCCGAGCTGCGGCGACGCCAGCGGCCCGGCGGACGTCGAGGGCAGCACCAGCGTCGCGGCCTCCCGCGGCTCCCCGGCCGGCAGGTCGCCCGCCGCCACCGCGAACGGGTGCCATGCCGGGACACCGCGCGCCGGGCCCTTCCCGGCCGTCGCTGAGCCGGCCACCGGCCCCGCCGACCCGGCCACCGGCCCCGCCGACCCGTCCTCGGCCCACAGGTTCAACCCGCCGTCGTGCCCGACGAAACCGTGCAGAACCCGCACCGAGGCCAGCACCGGCGCCGCATCCCGATCAGCGACCGCGCCGGCGGCCGTTCCGGTGGTCACGCCAGCTCCCAGGTCAGCTCGGGCGGGCGGACCCGGGCGCACCGCGGCCCGCCCTCCGCGTCGGTCAGGCCGAGCCGGGCGACGAGGACGCCCCCGCCCGCGGCGGCCGCGCGCAGCAGCGGGCCCGGGATGTCACCGAACATCAGCTTGGCCCGCCGGAACATCGCGAACTCCGGGCCGTCGACCGCGCCCCAGCTCAGGTAGAGGAACCGCTGCCCGGGCCGCCCGTGCACCCACGGGCCGCCCACGTCGATCCAGCCGTCCACCTCACGGACGTCGACGTCGAGCTCCCACACCGCGCTCTCGGCCGAGACCGGGACCCGCTGCACCACCTCGGCCCGGCCACCCGCCGTGCGCTGCACGCCGACGTGCACCCCGCCCAGCCGGAGCGCCTCCGCCTGCGGGGCGCCGGGCCGGCCGGGCAGGTCGTGGCCCTCGATCCTCATCCGCACGCCGACGACTCTAGGCCTCCCCTCCGACATTTCCCCGCGCCGGCTGGGCGCCCGCGCGGCGAAGCCGGCCGAGCGCCCGGCGAGATCGGGCGCCCGCGCGGCGGGACCGGGCCGCCGCACACGCCCGGCGCGCGGGCGCTCCCGGCAGTAGGGTGCGTTCATGGAGGCTTGGGACGGCGCCACGGTGCGCTTCCGTTACCCCGATCCCGCCAAGAGCCTCGCCGCGGTCCGCCTGCTCTCGTCGGTCCGCCACGCCGATCTGGAGTTCGCCGGCGACGGCTGGCAGCTCGCCCTGCCGGCCCCGGCGGTCCACCGGATCGAGTACCGGTTCGAGCTGACCCACCCGGACGGCAGCCGGGAGCCAGTGACCGATCCGGGCAACCCGATGCACGCCGCGGGCGGCTTCGGCGAATCCTCGGTCGTGCACCACCCGGACTACGCCGAGCCGGACTGGCTGCACCACGACGGCCAGGCCGGCACCTGGCGGTCGCTGCATCTGCCGGTCCGGGGCCTGCGCGCCACCGCCGACATCCGGATCTGGTCGCCGGAGACGCCGGACGCGGCCCGGGGCCGGGTGCTGATCGCCCACGACGGGCCGGACTACGAGCGGTTCGGCGGCCTGGCCCGGTACACGTCGGCGATGATCCGGGCGGGACGGGTTCCGCCGTACCATCTGGCGCTCCTGCCGCCCGGTGAGCGTGACGAGTGGTACTCGGCCTCCCCGGCGTACGCGCTGGCCCTGGCCGGCGAGATCATTCCGCGGCTCCGCGCGGACCTGCAGAGCCCGGCGGTGGTCGGGGCCGGGGCGAGCCTCGGCGCGCTCGCCCTGCTGCACGCGCAGCGCCGGCACCCGGCCGGGTTCGCCGGGCTCTTCCTGCAGTCCGGCAGCTACTTCCAGCCGCGGCACGACAGCCAGGAGTCGGGTTTTCCCCGCTGGGGACGGATCGTCCGGTTCACCGGCCAGGTGCTGCGGGCCGGCCGCGGCCCGGCGGTTCCGGCCGTTCTCACCTGCGGGGCGGCGGAGGAGAACCTGGCGAACAACCGCGACATGGTGGATGCGTTGCGTGATCAGGGGTATCCGGTGGCATTCGCCGAGAACCCTGACGCACACACCTGGACGGGGTGGCGGGACGCCCTGGACCCGCATCTGACGTCCCTGCTGCGCAGGGTTTGGCCCGAGTGATCTGAAGGAGGCGGCCGTGGCCGACGTCGAGCACACCATCGGAATGTTGCTGGGCACCGAGGACGACTGGCCACGCGCGTACGAGGCGCTGCTGCGCCGCGTCGGCCTGGTGACCGGCCCGGACGGCAAGACGCACCGGGCCAACGCGGTCCGGGTGACGATCGAGCCGTTCAACCTGCGGGACAAGCCCCGGCACGAGCTCGTCATCGACCGGCTGGCGTACTGGTACTACCACCCCCGCGAGTGGCTCAAGAAGATCGCGCTGATGGACGACGTGTACCTGCTGAACAGCCCGTTCACCTTCCAGTCGATGGAGAAGCACGCCGCGTACTGCGCGATGCTGCGGCTCGGGCTGAAGATCCCGGAGACGGTGCTGGTGCCGTTCAAGAACCCGCTGGAGAACTCCCGCTGGGCGTACACGGCGGCGCGGTACAACCGGCCGTTCGACCTGGAGGCGACGGCCGCGGCGGTCGGCTACCCGCTCTGGATGAAACCGTACGACGGCGGCGCCTGGGTCGGCGTCTCCAAAATCCGGAACGAGATCGAGCTGCACGCCGCGTACGACGCCTCCGGTGAGCGGCTCATGCACCTGCAGTCCTCGATCGAGGACTACGACGTGTTCGCCCGCAGCCTGAGCATCGGCCCGGAGACGATGGTCATGAAGTTCCGGCCGGACCAGCCGATGCACGCCCGGTACGAGGTGGACCACAACTTCCTGTCGCCGTCCGCGGGCGACGAGGTGGTGACGATCTCCCGCCTGGTCAACGCGTTCTTCCGGTGGGAGTTCAACAGCTGCGAGACGCTGGTGCGCGGCGACCAGGTGCACCCGATCGACTACGCGAACGCCTGCCCGGACGTCGCGCTGACCTCGCTGCACTACTACTTCCCGTGGGCGATGACCGCCCTGCTGCGCTGGACGGTCTTCTGCGTGGTGACCGGCCGCAAGCCCCGGCTGGACACCGACACGTCCCAGTATTTCGCGATTGCGGACGACACCTCCCTGTCGTACGCCGACAAGCTCGACGGCTACCGCAAACTCGCCGACGACTACTTCGAGGTGGACCGTTACCAGGAGTTCTGCGCCAAGCACCTGGGCAACCTCGACGACATCGTCTACGACTGGGTGACCTCCGAGGAGTTCCGCTCGCTGCTGCGCGAGACGGTCCGCGCGATGTACCCGGTGCACGAGCACGAGAAGTTCCTGGCGCACTTCGGTGGCCTGATCGACGCATGGATCCGGGACCAGGACCGTTGACGCGGTAACACCCCGGCAATGAACATAGGTGCATGTCTCTTTGGGAGCGCTCCCGAATCATCGGCCTCACGGCCGTTCTCCTGACCGTCGGCGCCGCGGCGCCAGCCCTCGCCGACGAGGTCGAACAGGTCGTCAACGGTGGCTTCGACGGCACCGCCGACCCGTTCTGGTCCACCGCCGGATCGCCGATCGCGCTCGACGGCGGCCAGGCCTGCATCGACGTGCCCGGCGGCACCACCAACCGCTGGGACGTGGCGATCGGCCAGAACGACATCGACCTCGTCGCCGGCGAGAACTACCGGTTCAGCTTCGACGCCACCGGCGGCGCCGGCCACGTGGTCCGCGCCGTCACCGGGCTGGCGGTAAGCCCCTACGACACCTACTTCGAGCAGTCGCCGATCCTCAGCGGCGACCGCACCCACTACGAGTACACGTTCACCGCGAACACCTCCACCGCGCAGGCGCAGGTCGCCTTCCAGGTCGGCGGCAGCCCGGACCCGTGGCGGTTCTGCGTGGACGACGTCAGCCTGGTCGGCGGGGTACCGCCGGAGGTCTACGAGCCGGACACCGGTCCCCGGGTCCGGGTCAACCAGGTCGCCTACCTCAAGGACGGCCCGAAGAACGCGACGCTGGTGACCGCGGCGACGACTCCGCTGCCCTGGCAGTTGACGGACGGATCCGGAAAGGTCGTGAAGACCGGCACGACGACCCCGCACGGCCTCGACGAGTCGTCCGGGCAGAACGTGCACACCATCGACTTCAGCGGCTACCGCCGGCACGCCACGGGCCTCACCCTCACCGCCGACGGCGAGACGTCCCGGCCGTTCGACATCAGCGCGACGCCGTACCGGAACCTGCGCACCGACGCCCTGAAGCTCTACTACACCCAGCGCAGCGGCATCGAGATCCGCGACGACCTGCGCCCCGGCTACGCCCGCCCGGCCGGTCACGTCGACGTCGCCCCGAACCAGGGCGACGGCGCGGTGCCCTGCCAGCCCGGCGTCTGCGACTACACCCTGGACGTGCGCGGCGGCTGGTACGACGCCGGCGACCACGGCAAATACGTGGTCAACGGCGGCATCTCGGTCTGGGGCCTGCTCAGCGAGTACGAGCACCTGCGCGGCTCCCGGACGGTGAACCTGGCCATCCCGGAGAGCGGCAACCGGGTGCCCGACCTGCTCGACGAGGCACGATGGGAACTCGACTTCCTCCTGTCCATGCAGGTGCCGGCCGGTCACCCGTACGCCGGAATGGTCCACCACAAGATCCACGACGCGGCCTGGACCGGTCTCCCGCTGCTGCCCCACCTGGATCCCCAGCCGCGCGAGCTGCACCCGGTCTCCACCGCCGCGACGCTGAACGTCGCCGCGACAGCGGCGCAGGCGGCGCGTCTCTACAAGCCGTTCGACCCGGCCTTCGCGAAACGCGCGCTCGCCGCGGCGCGCACCGCCTACCGGGCCGCCACGGACAACCCGATCCGGTACGCCCCGGCCAGTGACGGCGTCGGCGGAGGCGCCTACAACGACGACAAGGTCACCGACGAGTTCTACTGGGCGGCGGCCGAGCTCTACCTGACCACCGGCGAGCGCCAGTACCGCGACGACGTGCTGCGCTCCCCCGAGCACACCGCCGACGTGTTCGGGCCGGTCGCGTTCGACTGGGCCGCCACCGCCGCGGCCGCCCGCATCGACCTGGCGCTGACCCCGAACAACCTGCCCGGCCGCGCCGCGGTGCGCGCCTCGGTGGTCCGCGGCGCCGAGGAGTACCTCGCGGTCCAGCGCGGGCACGGCTACGGGGTGGCCTACGCGCCGGCGAACAACGTGTGGGACTGGGGTTCCAGCAGCATCATCGCCAACAACCTGGTGGTGATCGCCGCCGCCGAGAAGATCACCGGCCGGGACCGGTACCGGGACGGCGTGCTGACCGGCATCGACTACCTGTTCGGCCGCAACGCCCTGAACATCTCCTACGTGACCGGGTACGGCGAGGTCAGCTCGCAGAACCAGCACAGCCGCTGGTACGCCGCGCAGCTCGACCCGTCGCTGCCGCACCCGCCGGCCGGCACCCTCTCCGGCGGGCCCAACTCGTCGATCCAGGACCCCGTCGCGCAGGCCAAGCTGACCGGCTGCGTCGGCCAGTTCTGCTACATCGACGACATCGGCTCCTGGGCCACCAACGAGCTCACCATCAACTGGAACGCGGCGCTGGCCTGGATCAGCGCATACGTAGCCGAGACGGCCTGACGCGTCCTACCCTCCTTGCAAAAGGGGGTGGCTCCATGCAGGCTCTTCGATTCGCCGCCGCGCTGTACCGGCAACGGTTCGACACCGTGTACCACGCTTACGTGCGGCGCGACCCGCTCTCCCGGCTCCACCTGAAGCCGGGGCGCGACAACCCGTACGCGATCTATGACCGGGTCCGGGCGGGTGGCGACCTGGTCGCCACCCGCCTCGGCAACTACGTCACCGCGTCGTACCGGATCTGCGACGCGGTGCTGCGGGACCGGCGCTTCGTGGTGCGCTCGGCCGAGATCAACGGCCCGGGCGCACCCGGCGACGCCCTGGACATGTCGTTCCTGGACCGCAACCCGCCCGAGCACACCCGGCTGCGCCGTGTCGCCCAGCCGGCGTTCAGCCCCCGCGAGATCGCCGGTTACCGCCCCCTGATCGAGCGGACCGTCGACGACCTCCTCGACAAAGCCCTGTCCGGGGGTACGTTCGACCTCGTCCCGTCGTTCGCCGCGCCCCTGCCGATCGCCGTCATCACCGACCTGCTCGGCGTGCCGGACGCCGACGCCGCCCGCTTCGCCGAGCACGGCGCCGTCATCGGCGGCGCCCTCGACGGCATCCGCAGCCTCCGTCACGCCGCCCGGCTGCAGCAGGCCAGCGGCGCCCTCGACGCGGTGCTCGCCGACCTGCTGGCGCTGCGCCGCCGGGAACCCGCCGACGACGCGGTCTCCCGGATCCTGGCCGCCGAGGGCGACCAGATCCAGTCCGCGGAGATCCTGCCGATGTGCCGGCTGCTGCTGGTCGCCGGCTTCGAGACCACCGTCAACCTGATCGGCAACGCGGTCAACGCCCTGCTCGACCACCCGGCCCAGTGGGCCGACCTCTGCGCCGACCCGGCCGGCCTGGCCGGCAAGGCGGTCGAGGAGACGCTGCGCTGGGACCCGCCGGTGCAGCGCACCGCGCGGTGCGCCTCCGAGGAGATGGAGGTCGGCGGCCGGACGGTCCGTCCGGGCCAGTTCGTCATCACCCTGCTCGGCGCCGCGAACCGCGACCCGTCGATCTTCTCCCGGCCCGGCGAGTTCGACCTGCACCGCGAGCCGGAGGCCGAGCACCTGGCCTTCTCCAGCGGCATCCACTACTGCGTCGGCGCGCCCTTGGCCCGCCTGGAGGCGGCGATCGCCCTCCAGCGCCTCGCCGAGCGCGTGCCGGACCTGCGCCGCGCCGGCCCGATCCGCCGCCGCAACGCCACCCTGATCCGAGGCCCGATCTCCTTCCCGGTCCGCGCCGGCGGGCGACTGCTCGCCCCTCACTGACAGCTATCGGACAGTTCACCTGAGTGCCCGGGCGACATAGGATCGCGCGCTATGCGGCGCGAACCCAGCCTGACGTTCAGCGGCGCGCTCGACATCCTGGGCGCGCAGGACCCGTCGAAGTACTCCCGGCTCAGCAAGGTGCTGGGCGGCGTCGTCCTGGTCTCCGGCGTGGCGACGGCAGTCGCCACGCTCGGCCCGGCCGCCGCGGCTCCGCTGGCGGCGGTGGCGCCGTTCTGGGGCTGGGTCGACCAGAAGAACGAGGCGATGGGTCTGCTCCGCGACCTGCACGCCGCGTTCCGGAAAGGGCTCGGCACAGCACCCACCCGGAGACGGCGGGAACTGGTTGCCGCCGCACACACCACCGTCGTGGTGTCGTCGTTCTTCCAGGTGCTGCGCGAGGCCGTGGGTGAGCGCGCCTACGCCGCGCTCAAGATCACCGAGCGGGAGCAGCTGACCGTCGCCCTCGGCCCGCACACCGGCCTGCTGCGCGCCCTCTACGAGGCCGAGGTGCCCGCGCCCGGCCCGGGGCAGGGCTTCGCCGCGACCGAGAGCGCCATCCGCACCTGGTACCACGCGCTGGCGGAGCGCACCGAGTCGTTCCTCCAGGGTCTCAACGCCTGGCACCGGGCGGCGCTGGACCCCGATCTCGACGAGCTCGCCGCCGAAAAATACCGGGAGAACTACGTCGCCCTGGCCGCTGCCGTGCCGGAGTTCCGGATCTGGGCGTCGCTGGACGAGCACGCCGCGACCCAGTACGCGATCTCCGCGCTGACCGATGAGCTCGGCCACCAGCACGACGGCCTGGCCCGCGTGGAGGCTCTGCTCACGCTGGCCGCGACGGCGAGCACACCGGTCCGGCAACCCGAGCCGCAGGCCGTCATCGCACGAGCCAACCGGTCCCAGCTGGACCAGCGGATCATCAACCCGGCCGAGGCCCGGCACCTCGGTCCGGTCGTGCTGCCCACGGTGGGCAACGCGTTCGTGGCTCCGTCCTACCGCGTGACGGAGATGGACCCACGGACACCGGTCACGGACGAGACGTGGTGGCAGCATCAACCCCGCCACGACGACCTCGACGTCTGGCTGGCCGGGTACGCGCTCGCCCCGCGGGCGACGAGCCTGCCGCTGCTGCTGCTCGGGCATCCCGGTGCCGGCAAGTCGATGCTCATGCGGGTCCTGGCCGCACGACTCCCGGTCTCCGACTACACGGTCACCCTCGTGCCGCTGCGCGCCGTGAGCGCCAACGCCACCGTCGTGGACCAGATCCAGCAGGCCCTCGACCGGTCGACCAACCGGCGGGTGGCGTGGGCGGATCTCGCGGACACCAGCGTGGACACCATCCGGGTGATCATTCTGGACGGCTTGGACGAGCTGCTCCAGGCCTCCCAGCACGACCGCAGCGGGTTCCTCCAGGAGGTGACGGACTTCCAGCGGGTCGAGGCCGAGCAGGACCGCCCCGCCATCGTGATCGTCACGTCCCGTACGGTCGTGGCGGACCGCGTCGACATCCCGGCGGGCACCACCGTGCTGAAGCTGGACGACTTCGACGACCAGCAGATCAAGCGCTGGCTCCGGGAGTGGAACGAGACGAACGCGGTTCCCATCGCCGCCGGCCTGGTGCGCGGCCTCTCCGCAGAGGTCGCGCTCGGTCAGCGCGAGCTCGCCTGCCAGCCGCTGCTCCTGCTGATCCTGGCGCTCTACTCGGCCGACCCCCAGGCCGAACCGCTCACCGGCGGGATCTCCCGGACCGCGCTGTATCAGAACATCATCGCATCGTTCGCCCGGCGCGAGGTCCTCAAGGAGGGCACGCTCGCGGACGAACGCCTGCGCACGGCGGTGAACGCCAAGATCGAACGGCTCTGCGTCGCCGCCTTCGCCATGTTCAACCGCGGCCGGCAGAACACCATGGAGATCGAGCTGAGCGCTGACCTCACCGCGCTGCAGGGCGCCGATCCGCTCGACGGCGAAGAACCGGGGCAGCGGCTGCTCGGCGAGTTCTTCTTCGTGCACACCGCCGAGGCGACGGTGCTCGGCGCGGGAGACACGTCGGCTCGGCGACGCGAACGGCGATCCTACGAGTTTCTGCACGCCACGTTCGGGGAGTACCTGGTCGCGTACCGGATCCTCGAAGAACTGCGCGACGTCGCCGACACGGCCTACTCCTCCCGCCGCGAGCGGGATCCCGACGACACCCAGCTGGCCACGTTGCTCTCACACCAACCGATCGCCGCCCGGGCGTCGATCGTCGGCTTCTTCCTCGACCTGTTCGCCGACCTCGACGCGCGCGAACAGGGCGACGTCACCCGGGTTCTCACCTTCCTCGCCCGGAACTACCGGGTACGGGCCGCACCCGGCGCTTCCGGGTCCTACCGCCCCACACCGCCCGATCTCGTCCGCCGGCTCGCGTGTTACTCCGCCAACCTCGTCCTGCTCCGCGTCGCCGTGGCGGAGTCCGGGACGCCCCTCGGCGACGTCGCGACCAGCGCCGAGGAGTGGGCGTCGACGGTGAGCCTCTGGAAGTCCGGGCTCGCCGTCGACGGCTGGCACGCCGTCCTCGGCGTGCTCGACCGGCGGAACGACGACCTCGTGGTGAGCACCGGAACCGTGTCCCCGCCGATGGCGGACTACCGGCACGCCTGCCTGATCGACGACGCCGCGGCGCGCGCCCGGCTCAAGTTCGGCCTCATCTTCGTCGACGACGTCTGGGTCGATGACGACAGAGATCCCGGCGTGGCCCTGCTCGCGGCGATCTGCGCGTTCACCGCCGGACGCGATGGTTCCGGCTATTTCGCGGCTCCGCCCGGCGAGGTCGGCCGGGGAACGGCCGAACTGATCGGCAACGCCCTCGAGCGGATGATGCTCGGCACTCAGGCAGGCCCGGAACTCGTCGACCAGTGCCTGCGCCTGATCGTCGAGCTGGACCTGCTCCACGAGATCGACTCCACGGCGATCCTGCTCAACCTGGCGCGGTACCCGAGCCTGCTGGACGACATCCCGGAGCTGCAGGACGTCCGGCGGTACCGGAGCACGGCAACCGGTCCGATCCTCCTGAGATGCCTCGCTCACTACGAGGACGACGAGTTCAGTCCGCAGTTCCGGCGGTTCAAGGACGACCTGGCCGCTTCGAGTCCCCATCAGGCCGTGATCGCCGACAGCCTCCCCGAGGCGGCCGCCGACGTGATTCAGCAGGTGACCGCCGCCCTACGGGAGGACGAGGGGCACTTTCCGGAGGCCGCTTTCGGCCTGCGGCACTCCTCCTACCGGCTGTGGAGCGACTTCAGCGCGGCGATCGCTCACTCGCCGGGTCAGAAGCGGTAGGGGCGGGAGTTCGGCGGGCCTGAGGGGAGGCCGAACAGGTCGCACAGGCCGGTCACGCGCAGCTGGCGGTGGACGAACTCGCTCGGGTTGCGCACCTGCACCCGGCCGCCCACGTCCCGCGCCGCCTCGTGCGCGGTCACCAGCGCGCTGATGCCGGTGGAATCCATGAAGGTGACGAACATCAGGTCGACGACCAGGGTGCGGGGGTGCTCGCGGTGCAGGACGACCAGCAGCTCCCCGCGGACCGCGTCGACGGTGGCGGTGTCCAGGCTGCCCCGGATCTCGACGACGACAGCGCCGTCGGCTTGTTGCCGTGTGGTCATCACGGCCTCGCCCATGCCACCCTCCGAGCCGGGCGATGTGCCCGATCAATTCACGGTACCGCCCCCAACGGGCCCTCGCAGGCTGCCTCGTGGTTCGGCGATCACGGCGCACAACCCGTACGCCAATGGTGTTCTGCGCCCATGAAGCGTGCCGCGCGGCAACTCGGGCGACCGATTTCGGCGCATCGCGCCGATCATCTTGCGGCGCCGGCGCATCGCCGGTAACCGTGACAGGCACGGCGGCGGGGGCCGCGGGGACGAGGAGGGGCGATGAAGCCGGGAATCTTCGCGGTGCGTGACGTGGGCTCGCTGATCACCGACACCTCCGGGGACGCGCAGCTGAAACGGGCGGTCGGTTCCACCCAGCTGACCGCGATGGGGGTCGGCGCCATCATCGGCACCGGCATCTTCGTGGTGATCGGCGAGGGCGCCGCGCTGGCCGGGCCGGCGGTGATCCTCTCGTTCGTGCTGGCGGCGGTGGCCTGCGCGTTCTCGGCGCTCTCCTACGCCGAACTGGCCTCGTCGATCCCGGTCTCCGGCAGCGCGTACACCTACGCCTACGCGACGCTGGGCGAGCTGGTCGCCTGGATCATCGGGTGGGACCTGATCCTGGAGTACGGGGTGTCGGTCGCGGCGATCGCGGTCGGCTGGGGCGGCAACCTGAACGCGTTCCTGGACGCGGCGTTCGGCTTCGCACTGCCGGACGCGATCGCGAAGTCGCCCGAGGACGGCGGCGTCTTCAACCTTCCGGCCGTCTTCATCGTCCTGGCGATCACGTTCCTGCTGGTCCGCGGCGTGACCGAGAGCGCACGAGCCAACCTGGTCATGGTGGTGATCAAGCTGGCGGTGCTGGTCTTCTTCATCGTGGTGGCGTTCGCGAACTTCAGCACCGGCAACTTCCAGCCGTTCGCCCCGCAGGGCGTCGACGGGGTGACCTCGGCCGCGGCGATCATCTTCTTCGCCTATATCGGCTTCGACGCTGTCTCCACCGGCAGCGAGGAGGCCCGCAACCCGGCGAAGGACCTGCCGCTGGCGATCCTCGGCTCGCTGGTGATCTGCACGTTCTTCTACGTGCTGACGGTGACCGGCGCGCTCGGCATCGCCTCGCCGGAACAGATGGCCGGCAGCGACGCGCCGCTCGCCGCGGCCCTCGACGAGGGCGCCGGGATCGGCTGGGCGGCGGCGATCCTGGCCCTGGGAGCGGTCGTCGCGATCACCAGCGTGGTTCTGGTCATCTTCTACGGCCAGACCCGGATCTTCTTCGCCATGTGCCGGGACGGCCTGATGCCACGCCGGCTGGCGGCGGTCAATCAGAGGTACGGCACCCCGGCCCGGCTCACCATCGGCCTCGGCATCCTGATCTCGATCCTCGCGGCGCTGGTCCCGCTCGGGACCATCGTGGAACTGGTCAACATCGGCACCCTGTTCGCCTTCGTGCTGGTCAACATCGGGGTGATCGTGCTGCGCCGGACCCGGCCGGACATGCCCCGGCCGTACCGGGTGCCGTGGTCGCCGGTGCTGCCGATCCTCGGCATCCTGTTCGCCGTCTACCTGATGACCGACCTGCCGCTCGACACCTGGATCCGGTTCATCGGCTGGCTCGTCGCCGGCCTGCTCATCTACGCCCTCTACGGCTACCGCCACTCCCGCCTGCGCCAGGCCGCCACCGACCCGGCCGGCCCGCCGGAGCGCCCGGAGACCCGCGGCGAGGAGCAGCCGTGAGCCCGGGTCCGGTCAGTGACCGGCCGGTGGGCAGCGGGCCGGTGATCGCGGGCGTCGACGGGGGCGCGCACAGCGCCGACGCTCTGGCGCTCGGGCGCTGGGCGGCCGGGATCCTGGAGGTTCCGCTGGTCGTGGCGGTGGTCTCGCCCGCGGCGTCGGCGATCGGCTCGGGCCGGGTGGACGCCGAGTGGATCGCCGACCGGCGCGCCGCCGCGGACCGGGTCCTGGACGGTGCCCGGGCCGCGCTCGGCGACCCGCCCGGCGTGGAGTACCAGGTGCTCGCGTCCAGTTCCGCGGCGCACGGCCTGCACGACCTGGCCGAGCACCGCGACGCCGCGCTGCTGGTGGTCGGCTCCGGCGCGGCCGCCCCGGCGTCGCGGCTGTTTCCCGGCAGCACTGCCGAACGCCTGCTGGCGGGCAGCGTCTGCCCGGTCGCGGTGGCCCCGGCCGGGATGACCCGATCGGCGGCGGAGGCGCCGGCCGGGGAGTCCCGGGTCGGCGGGCGGATCGGTGTCGCTTATGTGGACACCCCGGACGGGCGGGCCGCCCTGGAGTCGGCGGCCCGGCTGGCCCGGCGCACCGGCGACCCGCTGCTGCTGGTCACGGTGGTGGCGCGCGGTGACGCTGCCCGGCCGTTCCTGCTCGGCTCGGACGCCGAGCGGGCGTTCCTGGACACCGCGCGGGAGACCTACGAGGAGGCGCTGCGCAAGGCCGCCGCGTCCGTGCCGGACGTGACGGTGGAGTGGACGCTGCGTTCCGGCGACGTGGTGGAGACCCTGGCCGAACTGACCGACGTGGACGTCCTGTTCTGCGGCTCCCGTGGCTACGGCCCGGCCCGGCGCGTCCTGCTCGGCGGCGTCTCCGGCCGGCTGCTCCGCCGCGCCCGCCGCCCTTTGATAGTCGTCCCCCGAGCCGCCTGACCCCAGCATCGCGTGTGGAGTTCAGGCGCGCTCCGCACCCCAGCTCCACACGCAGACGCGGCACCCGTGGAGCGTGGGGAAAACGGGCGCGCTCCGCACCCCAACTCCACACGCGGCCGCGGCACCCCGCTGCGTGTGGAAAACGGGCACGCTGCCAAGCGCGGGCGTAGGACCCGTGCTTCGTGTGGCGTCGGGGCTAGCTTCTGCGGTGCCGGCCTATCCGCTCACCGCTGTCACCGGCGAACCGGGCCGGCTCCGGATGCACGGGATCCGGGTGCACGGGCTCCGGGTGCACCGGCGCCGGGGTGGTCGCCTCCGCGGCGGCCCGCGCGTCCCACGGGGAGATCACCGACGGCCGTTCCGCCTCCATCCCCAGGTCGGCGAGGGGCACGTAGACCCGCGCGTCCACCGCTTCGGCCAGCAGCAGCGCCGCGACCAGCGCGGGCGGCCGCTCGGACGGCTCCCGGGACAGGCACCGCGAGCAGAGGTCGAGCACCTCGGGCGGCACGCCGTCGATGTGCGGCAGCGGCAGCGGGTCCTCGAAGCGCTGCGCCATCACCATCTCGGTGTGCGAGCGGGCGCTCCACGGCAGCGTGCCGGACAGGCAGTGGTAGAGCAGCGTGCCGAGGGCGAACATGTCGGCGGCCGGGGTGGCCGGCAGGCCGTCGAACCGTTCCGGCGCGATGTAGGCGGGCGTGCCCATCACCGGGCCGTCCGGGTCCGGGTCGGGTGAGCCGACCGCCGCGGCGATTCCGAAGTCGAGCACCTTGGCGCCGGCCGGGGTCAGCATGATGTTGGCGGGTTTGATGTCGCGGTGCACCACCTGCTGCGCGTGCGCGGCGGCGAGCGCCGCCGCCACCTCGGCGCAGATCCGCACGCTGATCCGCCAGTCCAGCCGGCCCGCGGCGAGGTGCGCGCTGAGCGTCTGCCCGTCGACGAGCTCCATGACGATGTACGGGACGTCGCGCTCGGCCGACGGCGAGGTGCCGAAGTCGTGCACCGCGGCGACGTTGGGGTGTGCGAGACGGGCCGCCGACCGGGCCTCGGTCCGGACCAGCTCGATGCCGACCTGCCCGAGGGTGCCCTCCACCGCCGGCGCCATGATCTTCACGGCGACCGGCCGGTCCAGCACCCGGTCGTGCCCCCGCCAGACCTCCGACATGCCGCCGAGCCCGATGCGGTTAACGAGCTGATACCGCCCGCCCAGCGTACGCATCGTGCCTCCTCACCCCCTGACACCGACGCCCAGCCGGATCGTCCGGTGATACCCCGGCGACCAGGGCACAAACGCCGCCGCGAGGCAGGACACACCGATCGTGTCCGGAAACGGAAATGGCGGAGCGGCACCTTGTGAGTGCGGCTCCGCCATCGGACAGTGCGGCCGTTTTCCGGTGCACCTGACGTCCTCGACGACGTTAGGCCACGTCGATCAAGGCCGCCAAATCAGCCCCCACCGAGCGTGATCATGCTCTCAGCATGTGACACGACGAACCGGTCAAACCACGCTTTCCGCTGCGGCGGGCGTCACCCTGCGCGGTCAGACCAGTTCGGTACGGAGGTCATGCGCCCCATCCGCCCGGGTCGCCTCGTAGTAGAGCCGCTGCCGCCCGCCGGCCAGCTCGACCAGGCTCAGATAGCGCAGCCCGTACGGCTCGTGCGGGCTGCCCACCGGGTCCCGGCTCTCGGCCGTGAGCGGCCCGAACGTCCCGTCGGGCAGCCGGACGCCACGGGCCACCCCGGTCCGCTCCTCCCAGTTCTCCCCGGCCGTGGCCCGGCCGTCGTAGGACGCGGTGATCTCGTCGCCGGCGATCCGCACCGAGGTGACCCGGACCCCGCGCGCGTCCCACGTTCCGGGACGGCCGGCCAGCGCGGTCCGCCGCCAGGTCCACTGCACACCGTCCGGGCTCGTCGCGTACTCGGTGGTCATCCGGTCGGCGTCGTCCCAGGACTCCAGGGGGTGCACCGACGCCCACAGGTGCCAGCCGTGCTCGTCGTGGTGCAGCACCGGGTCCTTCACGCCGCTGGCCTCGTCGCCGGCGAGCACGGTGCGTGGCGTCGCGGTCGCGAGACCCTCCGGCGTGCCGGCCTCGAGCAGGTCGACCCGCCAGTGCTTGGTGCCCGGCGTGGCGGCGCTGACGTAGAGCCGCCAGCGGCCCTCCGGCGTACGCACCAGCGCCGGGCGCTCCAGGGACTCGGCGCCGAAACCGTCCTTGGCGATTTCGGCGACGACCGTGAACGTGACGCCGTCCGACGAGCGGGCCACCACGTTCGCGATGCCCCGGCCGGCGCCGATCGGCAGCCGCAGGCGGTACGCGAGATAGATGTATCCGTCCGCGAGCACCGAACTGGGCGCGCCGGACCACGCGCCGGGTTCGGTGCCCGGTGGTTCCACCACGACAGTGGAGTCCTCCCAGCGGGGCAGGGGCAGGGCCATGGTTCCCATGCTCAAGACGGTTCTCCTCGGGTTGCGGCGACGGAACCCATCATCTATCGGGTTAGTGGGCTTTACGGTGGTTTCAGCGGGCGCGGGCGTGTCGGTCCAGGCTCAGCCAGTCGTCGTACCGCTCGCCCGTCACGTCCTGCAGCAGCGCGATGTCCTCGGCGAAGTACGGCAGCAGGGCGGCCCGTTCCGCCGGCGTGGTCACCGGCCGGCTCCCCTTCTTGCGGTGCAGCAGGGTGAGCAGCGGGCCGCGGGCGGCCAGCCGCAGCGGCAGCGGGAACCGGTGGCCGACCTCGCCGCCCGCGCGCAGCAGGCCGCGCAGCACCCGGTTCACCGCGTTGTCCTCGACGTAGTGCCGGTTGACGTTCTCCTTCGGGATCGCGGTGAGCAGGCCGGTCCGCACGCCGAGGAACGCGCACACCCGGTCGAGGGTCCGCGCCGGGTCGTCCTTGAGGTCGCGGTAGCGCAGCAGCAGCACCTGGTCACGGGAGATGTGCCGGTAGAGGTGCTGCAACTGCTCGCCGTACTTCCCGAGAGCGATGTAGTGCCAGAAGTCGGCCCAGCCCCGTGCCCTGCGGTCCTCCTCGGCCCGGCAGGCCGCCAGGAAGTCGGCTTCCTCCTCGAGGCCGGCCACCCACAGGTGGGTCCAGTTCGAGTGCGCCCGGTCCACCGGGTCACGCAGCAGGAGGACCAGTTTCGCGTCCGGCGTGAGCTTCGCGATCCGCTCGTGCGCCGTCCGGTCGTACAGATAGAAGGGGGTGGCCTCGCCGCGCAGCGTGCCCGCCGGGGCCGCGTCGAACAGCGCCTCGTAGTCGCTCTGCCGCCAGACGTGCTCCTGATAGGTCTGCACGTCGCCGGGTCCGCCGAACTGCGGCGGCGGGCCGTCCGAGAGGAAGAACTTGGGCTCCTTCACCGACGGCAGGAACAGCTCGGGATGCCCTGTCAGCGCGGCGTGCAGGGCCGTGGTGCCGGCTTTGGGAACGCCGGCGATCAGGAAGTCGGGCAGTGGCATCGGGCCCCCTCGGGTGCGACGGCTCGCTCAAAGTGACAGTTATCCTACAGACTAACTAGGATTTAGTCGCACCGAGCCACTGTGGCGCACGTCTCACCCGAGCCAGCGGCGCCACCAGCCGTCCCGCCGCCGGAACCGCGGGCATGCCCCCGCCTCGCACAGCGCGCACTCGGTGCCCGCCCGGTGATGCTCATGTGCCCGCGCGTCGTGCCCGCAAACACACGGGCCCTTCCCTTTAATCATTACGCCTAGTAACCTTCGACAGACTCCGGCGCGCTCAGCAGCGCAAATGACGTCACCGATTGACTACTTTCGGTAACGCCTGAACTTTTGTTCGTCAGTGAACGTACCGGAGAACGACAGGGAAACTGCTTACCCCGGGAGCGCGCAGCATGTTCCGGCTCATCCAGCTGCACACCGAGGACGGTGTGCCCCGCATCGGCGTCGACCCAGACGGATACGTCAGCGCTCGCGCCGCCCTGGCCCACTACCGCACCACGTCGGCGTCCTACTTCGCCGTCGGGCGCTTCGACCACGAGGGCACCCTCACCGAGGTCATCCTCGACCCGATCTGCGGACTCGACGGCGCCTGCCAGCGACCGGCCTCCGTCGTCCACGCCAAGACCTTCGAACGGCTCTGCGAGCGGTGCGCCGCCGGGATGGACGTGCTGACCGTCCCGCAACTGGCCCGCCGGCTCGGCATCGCCTGCCGCCTCGCCCCGTCCGTCGCCCGTTTCCGCCAGACCTCGATCGGCGGCCTGCGCGCCCCGTCCGGCAACCGGATCGCCCGCGAGTTCGCCGACCACGTGCACGACGTGGCCTGGCGGATGCAGCTCTGCTCCGAGCTGGCCGAGAGCCGTACCGCGTTGAACGGCCTGCTGATCGGCGCCGGCGCGCTCACCCACCGGCAGGTGCTCGACCTGTACCCGGCGCTCTGCTCGCTCGGCGACGAGCTCCCGGCACAGATCCGCTCCGACCTGTGCCGGGCCACCGCTCGCCCGCTCTCCCCGGCCGGCGTCGCCGGCCTGCGGCTGGGGCTCAGCTACCGAGACTGATCCGCACGACCGAACCCGTTCCGGCGCAGACGCTGCAGTTCGTGACGTACGCGGACCGGCCGCTGATCGCCAGACCACCCGGCGCGGTCAGCCCGGCCGACGCCACGACCTGGTGCCTGCCCTTGCGGTCCACCCGGAGCAGGGCGCCGGTCCGGTCACCGGAGAGCAGTCCCCGGTGGGCGATCTCCAGCACGTAGAGCCGGCCGTCCCGTGCCCAGGCCAGATCGATGATGTTGGTGAAGCCGGTCGCGAACACCGACGGCGCCTTACCCGGCACGATCCGCCAGACCCGCGCCTGCCCGGCCGGGAACGGGAAACCGGTCAGCTCGCCGACGTAGAACGCGCCGTCCGGGCCACGGGTCACCGACGTGGGCACGGACTCCATCGGGATCGGCGTGCCGGCCGGCGGCGAGCCGGGCGGCAGGCCTTCCGGCGCCGCCACGGTACGCCTCGGGAACGTGGCGACAGTGGAGATCCGGCCGCGCGGGGCGACCCGCAGCAGCGAGTTCCCGCCGGCGTCCACGACCAGCTGCCCGCGCCTCGTGGCGAGCAGCGCGTTCGGGTTGGTGTCCGGCGGCGTCACACCGTCCGGGTTGGCGCTCGTCTCATAGGCGCCCAGGTCGGCGAGCACCGCCGGGGTGCGGCCGGCCCGGTACAGCTTGGCCATGCCGGTCAGCTGCGGGACCTGCTGCCGCAGGTCGGGACTGCCGCCGAGGCCCAGCGTGTAGTGCAGCCGGCCGTCCGCGCCGAGCGACACGTCCGACGGGCCGGACGCCTCGGTGCCGGCCCGCGACGCGAGCGACGGCAGCTTGGTCTGCAGGCGCCACTGCCGGCCCTGCTTGATCACGGTGATCGCGCCGGACCGGCCGAAGCAGGCCTCCCCCTCCGGGCCCGGCCGGCACGGGCCGGCACCGCCCCGGCCCGCCTCGGCGACGTAGATCTCGCCGGGCGGCCCGAGCGTGATCCCCCGTGGATTGTCCAGACCGGTCGCGATCGTGCGGACGGCCGGCGTGGCGGCGGCCGGCACGGCCGGGATCAGCACTGCCGGGACGAGCAGCGCGGCCGCCCCCACGACGGCCGCGACGACACTCTTGGTGATCATCTGATCTCCCCCTGTGGTCGAGATGACTCCGCAAGGTTCCGCCGCCCGCCCGGCGGCGCATATCGCCCGAACGGGCCGGTAAGCCCATTTGTCGTCGATCCGACCCCGGGCGGATGAACCGGTACGGTCACCGGCATGACCTGCACCTTCACCGGCCTCGTCGCCCGTGCCCGCGGCCTGGTCAGCGACGACCGGCGGGCCGTGCTCGGCATCGCCGGGCAGCCCGGCGCCGGCAAGTCCACGCTGGCCGAAGCCCTGGTCACGGCCCTCGCCGCCGACCCGCCGCCCGGGCACGGTCCGGACTGGGTGGCGCACGTGCCGATGGACGGCTTCCACCTCGCCGACGCCGAACTCGAGCGCCTCGGGCTGCGGGACCGCAAGGGCGCCCCGGACACGTTCGACGCCTACGGGTACGCGGCCCTGCTGCGCCGCCTCCTCGACGACCAGGACCCGATGATCTACGCACCCGGGTTCGAGCGGGTCCTCGAACAGCCCGTCGCCGGGGCCATCGGGGTGCCCCGCCAGGCCCGTCTGATCATCACCGAGGGGAACTACCTGCTGGTCGACGATGCGCGCTGGCGGCCGGTGCGCTCGCTGCTGACCGAGGTCTGGTACACCGACCTCGAGCCCGGCGAGCGGCTGCGGCGGCTGATCGAGCGGCACGTGCGGTTCGGCAAGCCGGAGGCCGACGCGGTGGCCTGGACGACCGGGACCGACGAGCGGAACGCCGAGCTGATCGCCACCACCCGGGAGCGGGCCGATCTGCTGGTCCCGGAGAGTGTTCTGCGGCGCCTCGCACCAGGGTGAGCCGTGTCACCGGCGGGGGCGGGACGGTGCTGGATGCGGTTGTCGGGCGGGGAGGGCACCGTACCTCTGAAGGTTTTTGTCGGACCTGAGTGGCATGCTTGCCCTCATGTCGGTGGGTGAGGCGGTCGAGAGCGAGCCGAGGCATCGCTCGCCGCGGCGTGCGATCTTCGGTTTCGTGGTGCTCGCGGTGGTGGCGCTGCTGTTCGGGGTGCCGATGGTGACGCTGCTGTGGTCGGGCAACGACTGGCCACTGCTGGTCCGCGTCGCCGGCACCGCCGTGTTCGTCCTGGTCGCGCTCGGTTTCCCGGTGCTGATGTTCCGGGGGCACAGCGGCCACAGCGACACCGCCGCCAGGCTGGCGGACACGCTGCTGGGCGTGATCTGGGTGCTCTTCACCTGGTCCGTGCTCGGCCAGGCCTTCGGCCTGATCCTGCGCCTCGCCGGCGTCGCCGATCCGATGCGCTCCCGCGTGGTCACCGCGGTGGTCCTTCTGGTCGCCCTGGTGCTGCTCCTCTGGGGGTACGCGGAAGCCATGCGCGTCTCGAGAGTCCGGCGCGTCGACGTCACGATTCCCCGGCTCGGCCCCGGCCTCGACGGCCTGCGGGTCGTCCTGATCACCGACACGCACTACGGCCCAATCGACCGTTCCCGCTGGTCGCGCGGCGTCACCGAGGTGATCAACTCGCTCGACCCGGACATCGTGGCCCACACCGGCGACATCGCCGACGGCGAGGTGCACCAGCGGCTCTCCCAGGCCGCCCCGCTCGGCGACGTGCGGGCGCGGCACGCCAGGGTGTATGTGACGGGCAACCACGAGTACTACAGCGGCGCGCTGGGCTGGGTCGAGCACATGACCTCGCTCGGCTGGGACGCCCTGCACAACCGGCACATCACCGTCACCCGAGGCGGCGACACCCTGATCGTCGCCGGCGTCGACGACCGCACCGCGGCCGGCTCCGGCCTCCCCGGCCACCACGCCGACCACGAGGCCGCCCTCGCCGGCGCCGACCCGTCGCTGCCGATCCTGCTGCTCGCCCACCAGCCCCACCAGATCACCGGCGCCGTCCAGCACGGCGTCGACCTCCAGCTCTCCGGACACACCCACGGCGGCCAGATGTGGCCCTTCCACTACCTGGTCCGCCTCGATCAGCCGGCCCTGCAGGGCCTGTCCCGCCACTCCGAGCGAACCCAGCTCTACACCAGCAGAGGCACCGGCTTCTGGGGCCCGCCGTTCCGCATCTTCGCCCCCAGCGAGATCACTCTGCTGACGCTCCACGCGCCCCGGCCCGCATAGCGCGAACGCCACCCGCGACCGAGCCCAGGCACCCGCCCGCCCGACAACGAGACCCGCGACGCTGCCCACCGCCCCGGCACCACCGCCCCGGCGCGCGCTCCGCGTCGCTGTTCACGGCCCTCAGCGCGCGCTCCGCGTCGCTGTTCACGGCCCCGGCGCGCGACCCGCGATGCTGCCAACGGCTCCGGCACGCGCTCCGGCGCCAGCCCGTCACGCTGCCTGACGCGGGCTTCCCGTGTTACTCGCCCCGCCTGTCCGCTGACTCCGTTGCCCGTGAGCGGTTCCGGATACCGACGCTACGTGGCGTCCACAGTCGACGCCGTGTCGCGTGTCTAACCCACCTCACCCCACCTTGAGCATCCTAGGAACCTAGATTGAATGCTGACGGCCTCCGGGTCGGTCGTGGTGCCGCTCACGATGTCCGCCTTTGAGAGGCTGATGCAAGCACATCAACGTCCTCACCGGCCCCCGCCCACGCCCACGCCAGATCCGACGTCAATGAGCTGAGGAGTTGCTTCGGCGGAACACCGGCCTCAGCGAGTCGCATGGCCGCCGGGGGTGTGTGGAATTCGGGCACGGGCCGCGGCCCCTTCCGTCTCATGACCTTTGTGGCCGGTGTGATCCGCACCTCGAACCCGAACGCGGGCGGCAATGTGGCGCACCGTGTGACTTTCGGGTTCTCAGCGCCGTGTCAGCGACTGTGATCGTCACGGGGCGTGCCGACATCCGGGGTAAAAGTGGCGCTTTGCGGAATCCTCCGGACGCCCTGAACCCCACAGAATGACGCAAAGCCGCAATGCTCCGCCGAGGCAGTGACCCAGCGTGACGCCCGAGGGGTCGGCCTAACCTGCTCCAGGAGAGGGCTCAGCGGGACGCCGCACGACCGGGCTGAGTGCGGCACGACCGGGCTGAGTGCGGCACGACCGGGCTGAGTGGGGCACGACCGGGCTGAGTGGAGCGCACGACCGCGCTGAGTGGAGCGCCGCACGACCCGGCTGACCCGGCTGAGTGGGACGCCCGCAAGGGCCGGCCGGGCCAACGGGACACCGTGCGGCGACCGTGAACTCGACCGGGCCACCCCGGCGGGGTCAGCCGACCCGCCGGCAACGAGCACCCCGAGCGGCCCCGGACTCCCCCGCGCTGCCACGCCCCATCCGTCCGCCCACCCCGTCCGGCATGGAGCCTCACAAACCCGAAACGCCTCCACATCGCGTGGTGATCTTACCGATAGTCATATTCGGACTCCTCTGTGTACCGTGCCCGTGGGGGATTCGATCGATAACGGACCTCACCACGGGGAGACACAGCTTGCGCAACATCCTGATAGTCGGCGCCGGACAGGCCGGCCTCCAACTCGCCCTGAGCCTCACCGCCGAGGGCCACCGCGTCACTCTCATGTCGGCCCGCACCCCGGGCGAGATCCGGGACGGCGCCCCGACCTCGACCCAGGCGATGTTCGACCCGGCGCTGGAGACCGAGCGCGCCTACCGGCTCAACCACTGGGACCGGCTCGCGCCACCGATCCACGGCCTGCACGTGCAGCTCGCGGCGCCGCCCGGCACGCTGGCGCTGCAGTTCACCGCGCCGCTGGACCGCCCGGCCTACTCCACCGACCAGCGGATCAAGATGGCCCGCTGGCTGACCGACGCCGAGCAGGCCGGGGTGGAGGTCGTCTACCAGCCGGTGAGCCCCGGCTACCTGGACGCCCTGGCGCCACGGTACGACCTGACGATCGTGGCGGCCGGGCGGGGCGAACTCATCCAGCTGTTCGAGCGTGATCCGGCACGGTCACCGTATGAGGCGCCGCAGCGGGCACTCGCGGTCGCGTACGTTCACGGGCTGGCCCCCGATCCGGCCTGGCCGGAGCCGCACGTCGAGTTTCACGCCATCCCCGGTCTCGGCGAGCTCTTCGTGATCCCCTCGCTGACCAGGACCGGCCCGTGCGACATCCTGTTCTGGGAGGCGATCCCGGGCGGCCCGCTCGACGTGTTCGCCGCGAAGACCGGCGAGGAACACCTCGGGCTGACGCTGAGCCTGATCCAGGAGAACCTGCCCTGGTTCGCCGAGCGCTGCGCCGGCGTCCGGCTCACCGACGACCGGGCGACCATCGAGGGACGGTTCACGCCGGCCGTCCGCAAGCCCGTCGCGCACCTGCCCAGCGGTGGGCTCGCGCTCGGCATCGGCGACGTCGTGGTCGCCAACGACCCGATCACCGGGCAGGGCGCCAACACCGCGGCGAAGGCGGCCCACCACTATCTGCAGGCGATTCTGCGGCGCGGCGACGAGGCGTTCGACGAGCAGTGGATGACCGCGACGTTCGAGTCGTTCTGGGCGGCGCACGCGCAGGCCGTGACGGTGTGGACGAACGGGATGCTGCAGCCGCTCCCGCCGCACGCGCAGCGGATCCTCGGGGCGGCGTCGGCGATCCCGGCGGTGGCGCGGCGGTTCGCGCACGGCTTCGCCGACCCGAACGACCTGCTCACCTGGTTCGCCGATCCGCACGCGGCCGACCGATACCTGCAAAGCGTGAGATAAGCCCGGCAAAACGCGAGATAAGCCGGTAAAGGAGCCGGAATAAACCGGTTGAGCCACCTCCGCCCCCCGCGCAGGATGGGGAACACCGCTTCCCCATCTGCCCGAGGACTCCTCCATGCGTCTGCTCCGCGACCTGTGGGCCACAAGCCGAAGTCGCACCGCGCTCGTCGCGTTCCTGATCTTTCTCGGGGCCGCGGGCGGAGCGGTCGCGCTCGCCGTGGCCGGTCCGGTGCTCGTCGACCGGTCCTGGCCGTTCTTCACGGTCCTCATCGGGGCGCTCGTCGCGGGCGTGCTCAGCGATGTCGTGGTGGGCCTGGTGGTGGCCCGGCTGACCGCCGACTGGGCGGCCCGGGTCCGCCGCGACCTGAACCGGGTCGCGTTCGGCCAGGACGTGCCGACCCTGGAGAACACGCCGGTCGGTGAGCTGCTCGACCGGATCGACTCGGACGTCTACCAGGTCGGCGCCGAGCTGCGCGGCAGCGGCGTCCGGCTGGCCCAGTCGCTCGCGGTCGCGGGTCTGTCGATCGTCACCACGTTCTTCGTCTGGTGGCCGGCCGCGATCGCGATGATCGTCGTGTCGGTGCTGCTCTTCGTCGTCATGAACAAGCCGATCCAGCGCATCTCCCCGATGCGCATCTCCGAGGAGGAGGCCTGGTCGGACCTGGCGGCGGTGATGGAGGAGGCGATCCACGGGCAGGACGACGTCCGGACCAGCCTGGCCGCGCCCTACGTGCGCCGGCTGTACGCGTTGCGCGCCGCCGAGGTGCTGCGCCGTGGCCGTCTGGTGTGGCGCTCGTCGTCGCGGATCACCATGGGGGCCGGGGCGATCACCCGTACCCTGATCGCGGTCCTGGTCGTCGCCGGGGCCTGGGCCCTGCTGGCCGGAGAGATCGACGGCGCGCGCCTCACCGGGGTGTGGCTGCTGGCGCTCGGCTTCGGCGGCACCCTGGAGCACGTCACCCGGATGGTCCCCGAGCTGCAGAACGCGCTCGGCGCCTGGAGCCGGGTGCAGCTGCTCAGCCAGGTGGAGCAGGAGCCGACCGAGGGCGTCGACCCGGTGGACGGCGACCTCACCATCCAGGATCTCACCTTCCGCTACGGCGAGAGCGACAGCGACCGCCCCGCCGCGTTGCGGAACGTCAGCCTCAGCTTCCGGAGAGGCCATTCGTACGCGTTGATCGGCCGCACCGGCTCCGGCAAGTCCACCCTGGCCAAGGTGCTGACCCGTGCCGTCGACGTGCCCCGCGGCACGGTCTTCCTGGGCGGCGTCGACGTCAACGACATCGGCGTGGAGGGGCTGCGGCGGTGGACCGCGATCGTCCCGCAGCGCACCGAGATCCTGGCCGGCACGCTCGCCGAGAACATCGCGCTCTTCGACCCGGGGCTGCTGCCGCGGGCCGGCGAGGCGCTCGACGAGCTGGGCCTGACCGCCTGGGCGGCCGGTCTGCCGGACGGGATTCACACCCGGCTCGGCGAGAACGGCTACAAGCTCTCCGCCGGGCAGGAACAGCTGGTGGCGTTCGCCCGGATCCTGGTCCGCGACCCGCACGTGGTGATCCTCGACGAGGCGACCGCGCGGATGGACCCGGTCACCGAGGCGTGGGTGCAGCGGGCCACCGACCGGCTGCTGCACGGCCGGATCGGCGTGATCGTGGCACACCGGCTCTCCAGTGTGCAGCGCTGCGACGAGGTGGTCGTGCTCGCCGACGGCGTCGTCCTGGAACAGGGGCCGCTGCGGGAGTCACGGCGGTTCGCCGAACTGATGGCGAGCAGCAAGCTGGCCGTACCGGCGGCCCGCAGCGCCGTCCTGCTCGACGACGACAAGGACAGCGACTGGGACACCGCCATGCAGGTGGAGCTGGGCCAGGACGCGCTGGCCGGGCCGCTGCCGAGCGTGGAGCCGCCGCCGCTGCCGGAGCCGCCGCAGGCCCGGACCATGCGGGAGATCGTGCGGCTCGCGACCAACGACAAACGGTACGGCCTGGGCGCTGTCGGCCTGTTCCTGCTGCTCGTCCTCTTCGGCCTGGACGGCGCGATCCTGCCGCTGCTCTGGGCGGACGTAGTGGACGGGAAGGGCAACCCGCTCTACCCGGCGATCGGCATCGCGGCGGCGCTGCTCGCGCTGATCCCGACGCTGTACTACACCGGCGCCTGGTTCCCGGAGTGGTGGGTCCGGCAGATGCTGCGGATCAGCCTGCGCCTGGTGCACGGGCAGATCGGCCCGCGCCGGGTCAGCAAGCACACCCCGGCCGAGGTGGTCGCGCAGGGTGGTGACACCGAGCGGGTGGTGATGCTCGCCGACAACCTGATCGACAACGGCGTCGCGGTGGTGACAGTGGTGGCGATGACGCTGACCTCGCAGTCGGCGGTCCCGGCCGGGTTGTTCGTCGGCACGATGGTGCTCTCCGGCCTGGCCGCGACGCTGTTCGGCCCGCGGCTGGAGCGGGCGGCCCGGCGGACCGTGGCGGCCCGGGCGGCGTTCGCGACGTCGCTGGTGTCGTCGCTGTCGGCGGCGCGCACGGTGAAGCTGGCCGGCGCGACCGAGCCGGTGCTGGAGCATCTGGCGCGGCTCGACGGCGCGCGCAGCGAGCTGCAGCGGCGGGAGATCGCGATCCAGGTCTGGGCGCGGTCGACGCCGTCGATCGCGAGCGGCCTGCTGCCGATCGCCGCGTGGTACCTGTACCTGACCGGTCAGCTCAGCGCGGCGGCCACGCTGATCGCGGTGGCGACCCTCGGGTCGGCGCGGTGGTTCGCCTGGACGATTGCGTCGCTGGTGTCGCACTTCCCGTCGGCGCGGGTGTGGACCCGGCGCACGGTGGCCATGGCGGGCGTCTCGGCGTACACGTCGGACGTGCCGGGTGTGGACATCTCCGCCGGCACGGCGCCGTCGCCGCCGGTGGCGCCGCGCAACCCGCTGCGCACGCTGTCCCTGCACGGTTTCAGCGCGGTGCACGAGAACGGCGCCCTGGGGGTACGCGACATCGACCTCACCGTCGATCGGGGCGAGCTGGTCCTGGTCGTCGGCCCGGTCGGCGCGGGCAAGTCGTCATTGCTGCGGGCGCTCGCCGGCATCGTGCACCACACCGGCGAACTGAGCTGGAACGGCGAGCGGGTGGTCGAGCCGGAGATGTTCCTGCGGCCCAACCAGGTGGGTTACGTGGCTCAGCTGCCACGGGTGCTCTCCGGGACGGTCGCCGACAACATCCGGCTCGGGCACGAGGTGGACGCGGCCGACGCGGTGACAGTGGCCCAGCTGGACCACGACCTGGCGGCGTCCGGCGGCGGCCTGCACCTGCTCATCGGGCACAAGGGCACCCGGCTCTCCGGCGGCCAGCTGCAACGGCTGGCGCTGGCCCGGGCGCTCGCGCCGCGCACCGAGCTGCTGATCGCCGACGACGTCTCGTCCGCGCTGGACGTGACGACGGAGCTGGAGCTGTGGCGGGCGCTGCGCTCGCACGGGGTGACGGTGGTCGGCTCGACCTCGAAACGGGCGGCGCTCGCGCAGGCCGACAAGGTGGTCGTGCTGATCGGCGGCAAGGCGGAGGCGCAGGGCACGTGGCAGGAGCTGGAGTCCCGGTGGGGTCACCTGGCCGGCTAGCTGATCTGCGCTTGCAGCTGGGTGACCACACCGGTCACGGTGTCGGCCGGGATGGCGAATCCCAGGCCGACACTGCCCGTGCTGTCACCGGCGGTGGCGATCGCGACGTTGATGCCGACCACCCGGCCGGACATGTCGACCAGGGCGCCGCCGGAGTTGCCCTGGTTGATCGCGGCGTCGGTCTGCAGCAGCCCGGTGAGCTGCTCGTCGCCGGTGTCCAGGCCGCGGTCCAGGGCGGAGACGATGCCCGAGGTCACGGTCCCCTCCAGGCCGAGCGGCGCGCCGAAAGCGAGGACCGTGTCGCCGACCGCCACGCTGTCGTCGGTGGCGAACGTGACGGGCGTCAGGCCGGTGAGCCCGGTCGCCTGCACCAGCGCCAGGTCGTGGGTGGGGTCGGCGGCGACCACCCGCGCCGGCACGGTCTGCCCGGTGGAGAGCCGCACGCTGACCGTGCCGCCGGACTGGATGCCGTCCGACTCGATCACGTGGTTGTTGGTGAGGATCAGGCCGTCGGCGCCGATCACCACGCCGGAGCCGAGCGACGACTCCTGCGCGCTGTCGACCAGCACCGTGACGACGCTGGGCTGCACCTGGGCCACGATCGGGGCGAGGTCGGTGCCCTCGGTGACCGTCGCGACGTCCGCGGCCACGGCGGCCGTGCTCGTGGTCGTGAGGTGCTGGTCCATCAGGTACGCGCCGGCGCTGCCGCCACCGGCCACCAGCACGAGCACCGCGGCGCCGCCGGCCACGCGCTTCCTCCATCGCGTGTCGCGCGGCGGCTTGATCATCACCGGCGGAATGTGGATCTCCACCGGCGTGGTGGGCTGCTCGTCGATGGCGGCGGGGCGGGTCAGCAGATCGGTCATGCCGCAACGATGCGCCGCCACGTTAGTGCGCAGCGGTGAGCTGTCTGTGACTTCACTGTGTGCGCTGCGTCCGGGCCCGGCGCGGTGCGGTAGTCCGTCCGGGTGGCTCCGGCCACCCGGCCGGGCAGACCCGGCGCGGCGCACGGAACGGACCGCACCGACCTCTAAGGTCTGCCGGGTGTCCCCCACGAACACCACGCGAACGGTAGTCGAACGGCGTCCCTTCGGTCCCACGATCAGTGAGCCGGCCGCTGCTCTTCGCACAGCGCTCCCCCAGCTGACTCCCCGATTCTCCACAGCCCACCTGCCCGGTCCCGACGCCGCGGTGTCGCCGGATCCGGTCACGCCGGACGCCGCGAGGTCGCTGGATCCGGTCGCGCCGGAGGACTGGTGAACCGGATCGGGCTACTTCTGATCACGGCCACCGTTCCGGTCATCGCGGGATGCGGGACTGCTCCGCCCGTACCCGAATGGAAGAATCCACCGCCGGACGCCGCCCCGCCGAGCTCGTGGCCCGCCCCGGCCGGCGCGGTCGCCTCGCCGGCTGCCGACTTCGTCGCCGCGGTGCGCGACCGGCTGCCGGAGCTCGCGATCGACCGGCGGCCGGAAGAGATCACCGAGCTGGGCGACCGGGCCTGCGCCGGGCTCGCCGCCGGCACGCGGCGGCCCGCGGTGGTCAAGAGCCTGTCCCGGTACGGGGTGAGCGGCCCCGACGCCACCACGCTGGTGACCCTGGCCGGGGCGCACCACTGCCACTGAGCCCGGTGCGCGCATCGGCCGAAAGTGGCAGAGGTCCACAGCAATCGAAGACTTCCGCCAGATGTCCCGCACAGCCGGTTTCGCGACGCTGGATACCTCAGCTCGCACCGGGAGGAACGGATGTCCGCACGAGGAATGCTCAGCGTGGTCGGCACGGCGGTCGGCGGCCTGATCGGCTGGACCGATGTCGCCCCGCCCGCCGACCCGGCCACGCTGCGCGCGCTCTTCGCCGATCTGGGTGTCCGGATCGGCGCCGACGACGCGCAGCTGGCCGAGGCGGTCCGCTACTTCCAGCACCGCACCGGCCTGCCCGCCGACGGCGTGGCGGGTCCGGCGACCGCGCACCTGCTGGCGCGGTACGCGGCGGAGGCCCGCGAGCTCACCCGGATCGAGGCAGCCTGACGCGCCATCATCACCGGCGACCGGGTGGGTGGTGGAGCCAGAGGGGATGCCAATCGGGCTCGGTAAACGCTCTAACGGCTGAATCGACACCATCTGCGAACAGAACCACTCCATAGTGTCATCCACGCGTCTCTCTCCGTGGTGGAACCTTCTTATCGTGGCCCGGGTACCCCTACCGATCCGGGCCCAGCCCTCGAAGGGAAACCACCATGGCGCGTCTGTCTCACGGAAAAATCCTCACCGAAGAGGACCTGATCATCGGTCGCGCTGAGGTCGCCGCCTTCAGCGCCACCTCCGCGACAGCGATGTTCGCCCTGACCGGTGCGCCGCCGCCAGGCCCGTTCGACCTGCTCTTCCCCGATCTGCAGGACGACCCGGAGAACCTGGTCGAGCAGACGCCGCAGACCACCAAGCTGCTCGCCGAGCTGGGCACCGCGATGGCCGACCCGGACCGGGGCGACAACAGCGAGATTCCGGCGATCTACACGTACTTCGGCCAGTTCGTCGACCACGACATCACCCTGGAGGTCCAGGCGCCGGGCGGCGGCATCGGCTCCGGCTCCGCACAGGAGCTGGTCGCCGACGGCATGCGGCCGATGACCCTGGACCAGGTCCGCACCGCGCTGCGCAACGGGCGCACCGCCGCGCTCGACCTGGACAGCCTCTACGACCCGCCGGCGCCGGTCGACCCGAAGAACCACAACCTGATGGAGATCGGCACGAACGTCGACGTGCTGAGCGGGGACGTGCCGTCCAAGCAGGTGCCGGGCAAGGACAACAACAACGACCTGCCCCGGCTCGGGCGCAACGCGAAACCCGAGCTCGACCGGGCCGCGGAGATCGGCGACGGGCGCAACGACGAGAACCTCATCATCTCCCAGCTGCACCTGGCCTTCCTGAAGGCACACAACGCGCTGGTCAAGCAGGGCATGTCGTTCGAGATCGCACAGCGGACACTGCGCCAGCACTACCAGCACATCGTGGTGCACGACTTCCTGAGCCGGGTCTGCGAGAAGGAGATCGTCGACGACGTCGTGAAGAACGGCAACCGCTGGTTCAACCCGCACGGCGCGAGCTTCTTCATGCCCCTGGAGTTCTCGGTGGCCGCGTACCGCTTCGGGCACTCGATGGTCCGGGGAACCTACAACTTCAACATCAACTTCAGGTTCGGCGACGACACCGGCCCGGCCACCCTGGAGGACCTCTTCACGTTCACCGCGCTCAGCGGAGAGATGGGCGACCTGGAGAGACTGCCGAACAACTGGATCATCCAGTGGGAGAACATCGTCGGCGACAACGGGCAGAAGGCCCGCAAGATCGACACCACCCTGGCACGGGTCGGCAACCAGGCGCTGTTCAACCTGCAGACAGTGGACGGCAAGCCGGAGACGCCCGACCTCGCGGCCCGGCTCTCGGTGCGCAACCTGCTCCGCGGGTACCGCCTGCGGATCCCCACCGGCCAGGCTGTCGCGAGACACCTCGGTGTGCCGGTCCTGACGCCGCAGCAGCTGCTCGAGGCGACCGGCGACGTCAACGGCGATCAGGCGAAGGCGCTGCGCAAGGGCAGCCTGCAGACCCGCACCCCGCTCTGGTACTACATCCTGGCCGAGGCGCAGGCGCAGAACAAGGGCGCCCGGCTCGGCAAGGTCGGCAGCACGATCGTGGCCGACGTCCTGATCGGGCTCATCCGGCGCAGCACGGACTCGATCCTCAAGATCCCGGGCTGGCGGCCCACCCTGCCGGCCGCCAAACCGGGCACCTACGAGCTGACCGACCTGCTGCGCCTGGCCGGTGTGCTCGGCGCGCCGGTCACCACGCCGCCGCCGACCACGTACACGGTGAAGTCCGGCGACACCCTCGCCGGCATCGCCCGGTCCCAGCTCGGCGACGAGAAGCGCTGGCCGCAGATCTACGTGCTCAACCGCAGGCAGATCCGCGACCCGAACCGGATCATCGCTGGTCAGGTGCTCCAGCTGCCGCCGAGGCAGCCGGTCGGGACGATCCCGAGGCTCTACACCGTCAAGCGGGGCGACACGCTCTTCGGCATCGCCAAGTCCCAGCTCGGCGACGGCAACCGCTGGCCGGAGATCTTCCGGCTGAACCGTGACATCCTCGACAACCCGGACCGGGTCGTCCCGGGCCAGACCCTGATCCTGCCGAACTGAGACCCACGTGTGGTCACTCTCGGCGATACAGCTCCGGGCGATACAGCTGCGGCTGATCGCCGAGAGAGACCCGCACCCTTTCCCCGGTACGCAGTGACGACAGCGCCGCGGCCGACACCCTCGTCGCCGCGTACCCGTCCCAGCAGCTCGGCCCGCCCGGCGCCTGCCCGGCCCGCACCGCGCCGGCCCAGTCCCGCAGTTCGGCGTCGTAGGCCGGCCCGAACCGCTCCCGCCAGTCCACCGGGATCGGCCGGGCCAGCCGTCCCGCGCTGCGCACCGCGACCGCGCCCGGCTCGCCGAGCGCCGCCGTCCCGCTCTCCCCCAGGATCTCGCCCCGGATGTCGTAGCCGTACCGGGCGTTGACCGAGATCTCGACGTCGGCCAGGACGCCCCCGTCGAGTTCCAGCACCAGCAGCATCGGGTCGGGCAGGTCACCGGCGTTGCCGCTGGCCCGGGAGCGCAGCACCCGCACCGCGACGATCTCCGTGCCGAACATCCAGCGCACCATGTCGATCTCGTGCACCGCGGTGTCGGTGATCATGTCCGCGGACCGGTAGAAGGCCGGCACGGACGCGTTGCGGTGGGCGCAGTGCATCATCAGCGGCGCACCGATCACACCGCTGTCCAGCTCACGCTTGAGCGCCCGGTACGCGTCGTCGTAACGGCGCATGTATCCGACCTGGACCAGGCGGCTGCCGTGCCGCACCTCCGCCTCGACGATCGCCAGGCACTCCTCCGGGGTCGTGGCCAGCGGTTTCTCGCAGAAGACCGGCGTGCCGGCGGCGATCGCCGCGTGCACGTAGTCCGCGTGGGTGGCGCCCCAGGAGCAGACCAGCACCGCGTCCACCTCCGGGTCGGCGACCAGGCGGTCGCCGGGCAGGACGCGGGCGCCGGTCGCCGCGGCGACCTTCCCGGCGAGGCCCGGGTCGGCGTCGGCGACCGCGACCACGTCCACTCCGGCGACGACGCTGGTCAGCCGCCGGATGTGGTCGCGCCCGATCGCCCCGGTCCCGATCACGCCGACCCGGAGGGACATCACCCCCTGCCCAGCTCGTGGGCCAGTTGCTCCAGCTCGTCGCCGCCGGCCATCTGCGCGGTCAGCTCCGCCAGGGTCACCTCGCCGCGCCGGGCGTCCAGCACCGCCGACCCGAGCTTGAGGATCACGAAGTGGTCCCCGACCAGATAGGCGTGGTGCGGGTTGTGGGTGATGAACACGACCCCGATCCCGGCGTCCCGCGCCGCCGCGATGTGCTTGAGCACCGCGCCGGACTGCTTCACGCCGAGCGCGGCGGTCGGCTCGTCGAGGATCAGCACCTTCGCGCCGAAGTGGATGGCGCGGGCGATCGCGACGCCCTGCCGCTGGCCGCCGGAGAGCGTGCCGATCGGCTGGTTGATGTCGGCGACCGCGATGCCCATGTCGCGCAGCGCCGCGTCGGCGACCCGTTTCATCTCCTTGATCCGCATCCCGGCCAGGGGGAAGCGGCCGGCGGTCAGCTCGGCGCCGAGGAAGAAGTTGCGCCAGACCTCCATGAGCGGGATCACCGCGAGGTTCTGGTACACGGTGGCGATCCCGAGGTCGAGCGCCTCCCGTGGCGACGAGAAGACGGTCGGCTTCCCGTCGACCAGCAGCGAGCCGGACGTGTGCGGGTGCAGCCCGGACATGATGCCGATCAGCGTCGACTTGCCGGCGCCGTTGTCGCCGAGCACGCAGGTGACCGACCCGGCCTCGGCTTTCAGCGACACGTCGTGCAGCGCCCGGATCGGACCGTAGCTCTTGCCCACCCCGACGAGTTCGATCACCGGGAACCCCACCTTCGCGCGTAGTGGTTGACCAGCACGGCGAGCAGCAGCATCACGCCGAGGAAGGCCCGGAACCAGTTCGGGTCCCAGCCGGCGTAGACGATGCCGAGGCTGGTCATGCCGAAGATGAACGCGCCGATCGCGACGCCGATCGCGTTGCCGAAGCCGCCGGTCAGCAGGGTGCCGCCGACCACCGCGGCGATGATGTAGAGGAACTCGTTGCCGACGCCGTTGCCGGCCTGCAGCGTGTTGAACCGGTACAGGTTGTGCATGCCGACGAACCAGCCGAGGAACGACACCGTCATGAACAGCGAGATCTTGGTGCGGACCACCGGGACGCCGACCGCTCGGGCGCTCTCCGCCGAGCCGCCCACCGCGTAGATCCAGTTGCCGGCGCGCGCCCGCTGCAGGATCCAGGAGGCGAGCGCGACGAACAGGATCCACCAGAGCACCGTCGTCCAGACGGTCACGTCACCGATCCCGAAGGAGGACGCGAAGACACCCTGCAGACTGGAGAATCCGTCGATGTCCGAGATGTCGGACGACGAGACGGATCCGGTCACCAGCTTCGTCACGCCCAGGTTCACGCCCTGGAGCACGAAGAACGTCCCCAGCGTGATCAGGAAGCTGGGAATCCCGGTGCGCATCACCAGCCACCCGTTGAGGAACCCCACCGCGAGGCAGAACGCCAGGGACAGCAGCGCCCCGACCCAGAGGTTGACCCCGAAATACCAGCAGAACAGCGAGTTCACCAGCCCGGCCGTCGTCACGATCACACCGGCCGACAGGTCGAACTCGCCGCCGATCATCAGCAGGCCGACGCCGACCGCGACGATGCCGATCGTCGACGACTGGTAGAGCACGGTGAACAGCGAACCGGCCGACCGGAACGCCGGCGCCACCGCCAGGAAGAACAGGAAGATCGCCAGAGCTGCCACCAGCGCGCCCACCTCCGGGCGCGCCAGCAGCCGGACCGGTCGGCTCACCGGGTGTTCTTCTCGGTGAACGGCAGGATCTTGTCGATGTTCTGCGAGTCCACGAACGACGGGCCGGTCAGCACCGGGCCGCCGCCACCCAGGTCGTTGCCGTTCTTCAGGTAGAGGTAGAGCGAGGTGACCGCCATGTAGCCCTGCGCGTACGGCTGCTGGTCGATCGCGAACTCGACAGTGCCGTCCTTGACCGCCTGCGCCATCTCCTTGTTGAGGTCGAAGGTGACGATCTTGGCCTGGCTGGCGGCCTGCTCCTTGGCCTGGATCGCGTCCAGGGCGACCGGCGCGCCGAGCGTGACGATGTAGTCGATGCTCTTGTCCTGCGCCAGCTTGGCCTGCAGCGCCGTCGTGACGGCCGCGTCGTCGGCGCCGTTCACCTGGAGGTTCTCGGTGCCCGCAACCTTGGACTTGACGCCCGCGCAGCGTGCCTCCAGCGACACCGAGCCCTGCTGGTGGATCACGCAGATCGGGTGCTTCGCGCCGGCCGCGGCGATCCGCTCGCCGATGCTCTCCCCGGCCAGGGTCTCGTCGGAGCCGAAGTACATCAGCGCGCCGAGGCCCTTGTACTGATCGATGCCGGCGTTGAGGCCGACCACCGGGATGCCGGCGCCGGTCGCGGCCTTCACCGATCCGGCCAGCGCGTCCGGCGTGACCAGCGTGGTGGCGATGCCCTGCACCTTGGAGTCGACGGCCTGCTGGATCAGCGTGGCCTGCTTGCCGGCGTCCGGGTCGTTGGAGTACTTCAGCTCGACGCCGGTGTCGGTGGCGGCCTGCTCGGCGCCGGCCCGCACCTTGTCCCAGAACGTGTCGCCGGGCGTCTCGTGCGTGACGAACGCGATCGTGTAGCCGGACGGCTGCTTCGCGCTGCCGCCGGAGGTGTCGGGCTCCTCCTCCCGGCCACCCTCGCTGCAACCGGCGAGAAGAAGGACGGCGGCGGCGCCGACCGTCAGAAGACGCTTCATGAAAAGGCTCCCAAGGAGGTCAGGTAGGAATATGTGCGGCGGGCGATGGACAGCGGGACGTCGAAATCGACCGGGTACATATCCTGCTCCACCACCACGTACAGGTCGCGGCCGAGGGTGGTCAGCGCGCTCAGGACCGGCGGGATCTCCGGCACCCCGGCCGGGGCGGTCACGCTCACGCCCATCGCCACGGCCTGGCCGAAGGCCAGATCCTCGGCGGCGGCCCGGGCCGCGAGACTCGGGTCCATCTGCTTGAGGTGTACGTATCCGACCCGCTCCGGATACTCCCGGATCAGGCCGAGCACGTCCGCGCCGCGATAGGCCAGATGCCCGACGTCGAGGCAGAGCGAGACGAACCGCGGATCCGTCACGTCCAGGAACCGCTCGACCTGCTGCTGGTTCTCCACCTGGTAGTCGGCGTGCGGGTGGAACCGGAGCGCGAGCCCGTACTCCTCGGCGAGCATCCGGCCCAGCGTGTCGGTGTTGGCGGCCAGCGTGCGCCACTGCCCGTACCCGAGCTCGCGGGCCGCCAGGTAGCCGCCCGTCGCGTCGTCGCGGTAACCGGGCACCGGCACGAACACCACGTCGCGTCCCCCGGCCGCGACGGTCAGCTCGGCCACCCGCCGGGTCGCGGCGAGCACCTCGGGGAGGTTCTGGTGCGGCCCGCCGGCTCCGGCGACCGTCCCGCCCGCGCAGGTCAGCCCGCGCGCGGCCAGCTCGTCGGCGAGCCGCGCCGGATCGGTGGGCAGGTAGCCGTAGGGACCGAGCTCCAGGGTGCGGTACCCGGCCTCGGCCAGCTCGTCGAGGAACCGCCGCCACGGGGTCTGCCGGGGGTCGTCGGCGTACCAGACGCCCCACGAGTCGGGGCAGCTGCCCAGGCGCAGCATGCCGGTCACCGGGCCGTCGGGAAGTGCAGGGACGCCTCGGAGGCGGCGGCGGGCTCCGGCCAGCGCTGGGTGATCACCTTGGACCGGGTGTAGAAGGCGACGCCGTCCGGCCCGTAGATGGAACTCTGCCCGAAGAGCGAGTCCTTCCATCCACCGAACGAGTAGTAGGCCATCGGGACGGGTATCGGCACATTGATCCCGATCATACCGACGCGCACACCGCGCTGGAAACGGCGGGCGGCGGCGCCACTGGACGTGAAGAGAGCGGTGCCGTTCCCGTACGGATTGTCGTTGATCATGGTAATCGCCTCGTCCACGCCGGCGGCCCGCACGACCGAGAGCACCGGGCCGAAGATCTCCTCCCGGTAGACGTCCATCCCGGTGGTGACCCGATCCAGCACCGTGGGGCCGACGAAGAAGCCACCCTCGTACCCGGGGATCGTGCAATCGCGGCCGTCGGCCGCGACCGTCGCGCCCTGCCGCCCGCCCGCCGCGATCAGGTTCTCGATCCGTTCCTTCGCGGCGGCCGTGATCACCGGCCCCATCTCGGACGCCGGATCCCGGCCGGGACCGACGCGGACCTTCGCGGCCCGCTCCACGACCAGGTCGACGACCGCGGCCGCCGAGCCGACAGCGACCGCCGCCGACACCGCCATGCACCGCTCCCCCGCCGACCCGAACGCCGACGCCACCAGATGCTCGGCGGCGAACTCCAGGTCCGCGTCGGGCAGGATCACGGCGTGGTTCTTGGCGCCGCCGAGGGCCTGCACCCGTTTGCCCGCGGCGGACGCCTCCCGGTGGATGTGCCGGGCGATCGGCGTGGACCCGACGAACGACACCGCCGCGATGCCCGGATGCGCCAGGATCGCGTCCACCGTCTCCCGGTCGCCGTGCACCACGTTGAACACGCCGTCCGGCAGGCCGGCCCGCTGCCAGAGCCGGGCCACGAAGCCGGCCGCCGACGGATCGCGCTCGCTGGGCTTGAGCACGAACGTGTTGCCGCAGGCGATCGCGATCGGGTGCATCCAGAGCGGCACCATCGCCGGGAAGTTGAACGGGGTGATCCCGGCGACCACACCGAGCGGCTCGCGGTAGGAGAACACGTCGACGCCGGCCGACGCCTGGTCCGAGAACGATCCCTTGAGCAGCTGCGGGATGCCGCACGCGAACTCGATCACCTCGAGGCCGCGCTGGACCTCACCGGCGGCGTCCGACAGCACCTTGCCGTGCTCGTCCGAGACGATCTCCGCGAGCTCCTTCCTGGACGCGTTGATCAGCTCCCGGAAGGCGAAGAGAACAGTGGTCCGGACGCTGAGCGAGGACTGACTCCACGCGCGGAACGCTTCGGAGGCGACTCTCACCGCCGCGTCGATGTCGGATTTTTCGCCTAACAAGACCTCGTGCTGCACCTCGCCGGTCGCCGGCTGGTAGACCGGAGCCCTCCGCGTCGAGTCGCCGCCGGTGAAACGTCCGTCGATCCAGTGTTCGATGATCACGTCTATCGGCCTCCGGGACGCAGGTGGTGCCGCTGCCGCTTCTTGTCCTCCAGATATCCGGTGTGCGCGTGCCGGGTGCTGTGCAGGGTGGCCACCTCGGCGACCGGCACGTCCCACCAGGACTCCGAGGACGGCCCCTCGGCGAGCGGATCGGTCTCGATGTGCACGACCGTGAGGCGCTCCGCCTCGCGGGCCTGTTTCAAGCCCTCGGCCAGGTCGGCGGCGGTCCGGCAGCGGATCACCGCGGCGCCCAGGCTCGCCGCGTTCGCGGCCAGGTCGACCGGCAGGCGGGCGCCGTCGTAATCCCCGGTCGCCGGGTTCTTGTAGCGGTACGCGGTGCCGAACCGCTGCGAGCCGGTCTGCGCCGACAGCGCGCCGATCGAGGCGAACCCGTGGTTCTGCACCAGCACCACGATCAGCTTCACGCCCTCGGCGATCGCCGTGACGATCTCCTGGGCCATCATCAGGTAGGAGCCGTCGCCGACCAGCACGTACACCTCGCGGGACGGGTCGGCCAGCTTGATCCCGAGCGCGCCGGCGATCTCGAAGCCCATGCACGAGTACCCGTACTCCACGTGGTACTGCTTCGGGTCCCGGGCCCGCCACAGCCGCTGCAGGTCGCCGGGCAGGCTGCCGGCCGCCTGCACCACGACGTCGCGTGCGCCGCACGCCTCGTTCACCACCCCGATCACCTCGGCCTGGGTGGGCAGGTCACCCTGATTTCCCCGGTACGCCTTCTCGACCGTCTCCTGCCAGCGCCGCACCTCGGCGGCGACGTCGCCGGTGAAGTGCCGCCCGTACAACTGCGGCAGCAGCGCCGTGAGACCGGCCCGCGCGTCGGCGACCAGCGGCAGCGCGGACAGCTTCCCGGCGTCGAACGCGGTGATGTTGAGGTTCACGAACCGCACCGCCGGGTGCTGGAACGCGCTGCGCGACGCGGTGGTGAAGTCGCTGTACCGGGTGCCGACGCCGAGCACCACGTCGGCGTGCGCGGCGAGCCGGTTCGCCACCGGGTTGCCGGTCGCGCCCAACCCGCCGACCGCGTTCGGGTGGTCCCAGGGCAGCGCGCCCTTGCCGGCCTGGGTGTCGGCGACCGGGATCCCGGTCCCGCGGGCGAACCGGTCCAGCGCCGCCGAGGCCTCCGCGTAGATCACTCCGCCGCCCGCGATGATCAGCGGACGGGAGGCGCCCCGGATCGCGGCGGCGGCCCGCTCCACGGCCAGCGGATCCGGCGCCGGGCGGGACACGTGCCAGACCCGTCTCGCGAACAGCTCGTCCGGGAAGTCGTACGCCTCGGCCTGGACGTCCTGCGGCAGGCAGAGGGTGACCGCGCCGGTCTCCGCCGGGTCGGTCAGCACCCGCATCGCGGCCAGCAGGGCGGACGGCAGCTGCTCGGGACGCCACACCCGGTCGAAGAACCGCGACAGTGGACGGAACGCGTCGTTGACCGAGACGTCGCCGGCCCGCGGGTCCTCCAGCTCCTGCAGCACCGGCGTGGCGACCCGGGTCGCGAAGACGTCCGACGGCAGCAGCAGCACCGGCAGCCGGTTCACCGTCGCCAGCGCCGCGCCGGTCAGCATGTTGGTCGAGCCGGGGCCGATCGAGGTGGTGCAGGCCAGGGTGGAGAGCCGGTTCGTCATCCGGGCGTACCCGGCGGCCGTGTGCACCATCGCCTGCTCGTTGCGGGCGAGAATGTACGGCATCTCCGACCGCGCCGAACCGGTGTGGCCGTCCCGCTGCGCCTGCAGCAGCGCCTGACCGATCCCGGCGACGTTGCCGTGCCCGAAGATGCCGAGGAAGCCGGCCACCGCGCGCCGCTCGGCGCCGTCGCGCTCGGTCCACTGCTGGGAGAGGAAACGGACGACCGCCTGCGCGACGGTGAGCCGGTGTCTCACAGGCGCCTCCGCTCCCGTACCGAGGTGAGTGGCAGCCGGGGGTCGATCTCCTGCCCGGCCCAGCGGCCGCGGACCCAGCCGTGCGCCGGGTCGTCACGGACCTCCCAGCGCCGCTCGCCCGGACCGGCCATCACGTTGAGGTAGTACAGGTCGTAGCCGGGCACCGCCATCGACGGGCCGTGCCAGCCGTACGGCACCAGGATCACGTCGCCGGTGCGGACCTCGGTGCAGACGTCGATCGGGCGGTCCGGGTGGCCGTAGACGCGCTGGTACCCGCTGCCCGGCCCGCCGCCCGGGCTGGAGGTGACCTCGAAGTAGTAGATCTCCTCCAGGCAGGACTCCCCCGGACCCTCCTCGTCGTGCTTGTGCGGCGGGTACGACGACCAGTTCCCGCCCGGCGTCAGCACCTCGCAGGCGATCAGCCGGTCCGTCTCGAACACCTCCGGCGTGCAGAAGTTGTTCACCTGGCGGCTGGCCTGCCCGGCGCCGCGCAACTCGACCGGCACGTCCTCGGCCGCCCCGTAGCGGAACGGCAGCTTCCGGCCGGCGCGGGCGGCAGGCAGCGCGAACCGGCCGCCGTTCGGGGCGCGCAGGGTGACCACGCTGTCCCGTGGCAGGTAGGCGAAGTCGGTCACCCGGGAGAAGACGCTACGGCGGCCGGTCAGCGTGAGTCGCTCGTCGTCGCAGGCCACGTCGCAGCCCCCGACCAGGGGCAACACCAGCATCTCGTCGTTCCCGGTCACGAACCGGACCCGGCCGCCGACCGGGAGCGCCACCACGCGCAGGCCGCTGTAGTGCCAGCCGGCGTTCTCCGGGCTGACCATCACGTCGTACGGGCGCTCGGCGGAGCTGCCCCGCCGGACCAGCGGGTTGACGCGCGGGGTGTTCATCACCGGCTGGTCGCGGGTCGGCCAGCCGGTGTGCTCACGCATGGCGTGCTCTCTGCCGCGGAGCGGCCCGTCCACTGTGCCGCGGGGCGGCGGTGGCCTCCGGCAACGCTGACGGAGTCACCGCCGCCCCGAGGGTCTCTCCGGGGGGCGGCTTCACGGCGGACCGGGGGACCCGGCTTTCGCCCTCTCGCACTTCGTCTGCGGGCATGCGCGGGTCCTTCCAGCCGACCATGGGCGTTGTTCACCCAGCGGTAGCCGATCAGCAACGCTGGGTTGGACCTGGTTTCGATGTAATTACTCCAGGCTCGCCGCGTCAATACCCGCGTTGACACCAAAAAGCCGGGGCGGGCGATTGCCCGTACCCCGGCTGGTTGGTTTCCCGGCCCTCAGGAGGCCGGACGCCACATCCGGTAGAACGCCGTCCCGTCCGGCAGGTAGATCTCGCACGGGTCCATCGGCTGGTAGCCGTAACGGCGGTAGAGACGCACGTTGTTCTCGTTCGTGGCCTCCAGGTACGCCGCGACGCCGTTCGCGTCCAGGTCGTCGTGGACGTTCTTCATCAGCGCGCCGCCGAGGCCCCGGCCCTGCTCGGACGGGCGGACACCGAGGAAGGCCAGGTGCCAGTGCGCGTCCGTCGGGTGGTTCTTCTCGAAGAGCTCGCCCAGGGCGCCGAACCGCTCGAAGTGCTCGCCGGCGATCGCCTCGAGACGCTCCATGTAGGCCTCGGCCTCGGGCAGGTCGGTCTCCCGGTCGAACCAGACCGCTGCGGCCGCGTAGCCTCCGTCCGGGTGGTCGATGACCTCGATCCGGCCCTGCTTGAAGGCGGTCTCCGACTCCAGGGTGAAGAAGCCGGCCATCACCTTCTCGCGCTCGGCCGGCACCGGAACCAGGTAGTGGTTCGCGGCCAGGTCGTCGAAGGCGTTGGAGATCATCGCGCCGACGGCCGGGATCTCGTCCTGGCGGATGCGGCGGATCACGAGGTCGCTCATCGGGGGTACTCCGTCTCGTTCAGCGCGGCCGAGAAGCCACCGGCGGATGTGGCACTGCGGGCGCCGAGGCCGATGCCCGCGTAGATCTGCGGACGGGACGACCGCAGGTAGAGGGCCCAGAGGCTGCCGAGGACCAGCAGCACGATGAACGACGCCGGCACGACGATCGCCGGAGTGCTGCCGGACTCGACGCCGAGCAGGCCCGCGATGTTGTCGAACGCCAGGTACGTCATGACGAGCAGCAGGACCGAGCCGACGACCGGCGCGATCACCCGGTGCAGCAGGTCCTCGCCCTCCGGCTTGCGGGCGAAGTAGCCGATCACCGAGAACGACGTCAGGGTGACCAGGATCAGCACGCCGAGGCCGCCGCCGCTGCCGCCCCAGAAGAAGAGCTGGACCAGCGGGTCCCAGCCGAACACCGCGTAGAGCACGATGACGAGGAGGCCGACCGCGGACTGGGCGAGCGAGCCGTTCTTCGGCGCGCCGGTGCCCGGCACGGTACGGCCGAACGCGCGCGGCAGCACGCCCTCCCGGCCGAGCGAGAACATGTACCGGGCGATGATGTTGTGGAACGAGATCGACGCGGCGATCAGCGAGGTCAGGAACAGGATGTGCCCGAGGTGCAGGGCGGTGTCGCCGAGCTGCACGGCGGCCAGGTTGAAGAAGAGCTCGGGGCCCTCGGCGCCGGCCCGCTCGACGACGTCGTCACCGGCCGCGGAGATCATCGCCCAGGATGCGAACGCGTACGTGACGGCGATCAGGGCGATCGCGGCGTAGGTGGCCCGCGGGACCGTACGGCGCGGGTCGCGCGACTCCTCGCTGAAGACCACCGACTGCTCGAAGCCGACGAAGCCGGTGACGGCCATGACCAGCAGCGCACCGGAGCCCGCGCCGACGAGGCTGCCGGGGTCGAGGGCGTCGGCGGACGGGGTGAAGCCGTCGGCGGTCATCTCGGCGATCGCGAAGACCACGGTGATGACGATCTCGGCGACCAGCAGCGTCGCCAGGACCTTGCCGTTGACGGCGACGTCGCGCACGCCCAGGACCGCGACCAGCGCCCAGGCGATCAGGGCGAGGACCCACCACTGGAGGTCCACGCCGAACCAGTCCAGGAACAGCGGCTGGGCGATCGCGCCGAAACCGCCGTACGAGGCGACCTGGAACATGTTGTACGACAGCAGCGCGACCCAGGACGCGCCGACACCGAACGGCTTGCCGAGGCCCTGCGCGATGTAGGCGTAGAAGGCGCCGGCGTTGGCGATGTGCCGGGCCATCGCCACGTAACCGACCGAGAAGACCGCCAGCACGAGGGCGACCGCGAGGAAGGCGATGGCGATGCCGGTCAGGCCGGTCACGGCGAGGCCGGTCGGCACGACGCCGGCGACCACGGTCAGCGGGGCGGCCGCCGACATCATGAAGAAGACGATCGCGGCGACGCCGAGGCGGTCGCGGGCCAATGCGTCGGAGAGCTGACTTCCGGGGGGTTGGGTTGCGGTCGAGGACACGCGGGACTCCAGGGTTTGTTCTACGGGGGTGGGTGTATTCGCTATGTGGGGGTGTGGCGCCGGTGATGCTTCTTCAGGCGCCGGTGGTGCTTCGAGCGCGCTGGTGGTGCTTCAAGCGCGCTGGTGGTGCTTTCCGGCGCCGGTGGTGCGCTCAGGCCCGGCGGGCCATGACCGCGTCGCCGACCGCCGCCTCGGCCTGCGCGACGAGCTGCTGCAACATGGCTGGGAAGTGCCGGCGGAACTGGTCGAACAGCCGGGCCCGGTCGCGGGCGTTCAGGGTGGCGAGCACGTGCTGGTCCAGGCCGGTGGCCAGGATCAGACCGGCGAGGAGCAGGTCGGCCACGTCGAGCGCCTCGTCGCGGGAGACCTTGGTGCGCAGGCGGGTGGCGGGCCAGCCGGCCGTCATCGAGTCGGCCGGCACGAAGGAGACCTTCGTGCTGAGCAGACCGCGCTTCTCCACCCGCTTGATCAGCCCGATCCGGGCGAGACGGCGCTCGACGAGGTCGGTGGCGATCCCGGTGGAGAGGTAGGCGAGCCAGTTGCGTACGCCGTGCTGCCCTGCTTCCCGGCGCAGCTGCTCCAGCACGGCGGTGGTCGCGGCGTCGCCGGTCGGCCGTTCGTCGATGACCACGAGTTCGGTCTCGATCAGGTCGACGCGCCGCCACAACATCAGTTCACCGAGCAGAGCCGCGCCGAGTCCGAGGCCGAGCGTGGCCGGGGACAGCAGGGACTTGCCACGAATGGTGTCGTGAGCTGTGAGGTACAAGTCATCCGCGGGCGGAAGCTGCGGCGGGGACGCCACTGCCTGTTCTCCTCTCGACGCCTTGGGAAATGCCCGCGCTGTTCACCTTGAGTAATGTGGTGACGAATCACGAAGCAATTACTGTGCGCTCCCCCCGGCGCGACCGGAGGTAGCCTGCCAGCTCTCGCCGTCCGGCGCAACGTCCAGATGAGACAAATGTCGGGTCCATAGTAGGCGTTGTTGATCACAGTGTTGGACTGGGACTTTGAGCGTCGATCAATAAAACCGCCGGCTCCGCCGCCATTGGTCAATATTTATGACGATCGAAATGTTCGCGCGGCGTTCCCACGCCGCGCCGGAGTTCTGCGCAGCGTGATCATGAACCTGGGAAAACTACACAGAGTTACTGATTCTGCGGATAGTTGCCCGGTCAAACAATCCGGGATACCTTGGTGCTCTAAAGGTTGAAGCTTCAAGGAGGCCATCGTGCGGATGCCCGCTCTCTTCCTCAGCCACGGCGCGCCGCCGCTGGTCGACGACCCCACCTGGGTCACGCAGCTGCGGGAGCTCGCGGCCGGCCTGCCCCGGCCGTCCGCCATCCTGATGGCGTCCGCGCACTGGGAGTCCGCGCCGCTGATGCTCGGCGCCACCACGCCGGCGCCGCTCGTCTACGACTTCGGCGGCTTCGCGCAGAAGTACTACCAGGTTCGGTACCCGGCCCCCGGCGCACCGGCACTGGCTGACCGGGTCGCCGCCCTGATGCCGGACTCGGAGACCGTGGCCCGCACCGACCGGGGCCTCGACCACGGCGCCTACGTGCCGCTGACCGTGATGTACCCGGAGGCCGACATCCCGGTGCTGCAGATGTCGCTGCCCACCCTCGAACCCGACAAGCTGCTCGACCTCGGCGCCCGGCTGGCCCCGCTGCGCGACGAGGGTGTGCTGATCGTCGGCTCCGGCTTCACCACGCACGGCCTGCCGTTCCTGCGCGACTGGCGCCCCGACGCGGCGGCGCCCGGCTGGTCCCGCGAATTCGACGCCTGGACCGCCGAGACTCTGGCCCGCGGCGCCGTCGACGAGCTCGCCGAGTTCCGCGACCGGGCGCCAGGAATGCCCTACGCCCACCCGACGATCGAACACTTCGCGCCGATGTTCCTCACGCTGGGCGCGTCGGGCGCTCCGGAGGCGGCACCGGAGCAGTCGGTCGACGGCTTCTGGATGGGCCTGTCGAAGCGCTCCTTCCAAACCGCCTGATCCCGCGCGACGGGGGCCGCCATCGCCGCGACTATGGGTGGGCGCGGCGACCTTTCCTGCACCAGCTACGGCTCGGTTCCGCGAGCCGTAGTCCAGGCAGGTTGCGGGGCGCTTGGAGTCAATCAGTGGTTGCAACACTCGATTGATCAGGGGTTTTGATGGGGAAGATGGTGCCTCGTGGGGTGCAGGTGCGGTTCTGGGAGCAG
>NZ_JBEZZR010000024.1:0-67769 GCF_040639325.1 Actinoplanes sp. NPDC023936
GAGCACCTGCTACACCCATACCCGACCAACACATCGATCTTGATCAGAGTGACGGCCGTTCACTCCAAAGCATGTGCGAAGTACGGGGCTAGAAGAACACGCGGGCGCAGAGCAGGCAGGTCACGATGATCGCGATCGCGCCGGCGACCAGGCCGACCCCGTAGGTCACCGTGCGCGCGGAGCCCTCCGCCTCGTCGAGCGCGTCGATGTCCTGGCCGGGCATGGCGCGCGGCGGCGGCGGGTGCGCGATCGTCGGCGGCCGCCAGTCCGGTGCGGGCGGGTCGGTGCGCGGCGGCCCGGGATAGACGGGACCGGGCGTGGCGGGCGGCCCGTCCCGCTCCGGGCGACCGAGCGAATCGGCGGCCGGATCGGGACGTTGCCAGTACGCGTCGTCCGGGTCACTGGTGGGGGATGTCACGTTCATCGACGGTACAGCCGGAGGGGGAAGACGGCCTCGCCACCGTCGGCTTACCCTCTTAGACGTGGACATCCTGGATGGCCCCGAGCGGGACAGCGACGCCGAGCGTGAGGTGGACTTCGAGTCCGAGGAGGCCGCCGTGCTTCCCGATCAGACCCGTGACGACACGGAACGGGGCTGGGGCGAGCGCAGCTACTCCAACGACGACCGGCTCTACGAGGACCGGCCGCCGCACTGGGGCTAGGCCCCTAGCCCGGGCGGATCACAATGGCGAAACCGTCGCCCGCGCCGGCCAGCGCCCGGTCGGCCTCGCCGGGATCGAGCGCCAGCAGCAGGCCGCCGGTCCCCGGATCGTCCGCGCCGGTCACCTCCAGGACCAGAGCGGCGCTCGCCACGAGCGTGCTGCGGTCACCGGTGCGCAGCAGATCGACCCGCTGCCCGGGCTCGACCAGGGTGAGGGCGGTGGGGTCGGCCAGGCGTACCGGAACGCCGACCTTGCCGGCCGGGATGCCGGGCCGGCCGGTGCCCGCCGTGCCCTCCTGCGCTGACGGCGCAGGTGCGGGCGGAGCGGTGGCGTCCGGCGAGCGGGCCACCGGCTGGTACCAGAGCACCGCCGCCGACGTGATCAACAACACCGCCGCGAGGACGAGCCGGGCCAGGGAGCCGCGGTGCGGGCGGCGCCAGCGGACCGGGTCCAGGCGTTCTCCGCGACGCACGGCGCGGTCGTGGCGGGCCGAGGCTTTGCGGGCCGTCATCCGGGCCTCCCTGAACTCGCCTGACTTGCCGTGACTCGTCCGGCTCGCCGGTGGGCAGCCGATCGGGAGGCACGCTAGGCGGCTGGGCCGCGGTGGCGGCAGAGGCCTGTGGACAACCTGGGGATGTGGACGCGCGGCGGAAATCCGGCTGATCGTGCTAGGCGGCCCGGACAGAGAACGCCGGGACACGAGAACGCCGGAACACGAGAACGCCGGGCCGTGGGACGGCCCGGCGTTTCGGTGATGCGGACGGCGCCGCGCCTGCTCAGGAAGCGGTGCTGGCGGCGGGGGTCGCAGCGGGCTTCGACGACGCCGCGGCCGGGGTGCTGCCGCTCGTGGTGGACGAGCTCGACGACGAGTCGCTGGACGACGACGAGGACGCAGGCGTGCCGGACTTCTCCGCGCTCACGTTTCCGGCGCGGGAGTCGGTGCGGTAGAACCCGGAGCCCTTGAAGACGACGCCGACGGAGTTGAACACCTTGCGCAGCTTGCCCTGGCAGTTCGGGCACTCGGTCAGCGCCGGGTCTGAGAAGGACTGCACGGCTTCGAGCTGCTCACCGCACTCGGTGCAGGCGTACTGGTAGGTAGGCACGGCTCCTCCGGATCCTTCGGCTGTTGGCACTCGCCAACTCCGAGTGCCAATGTTGCGGCATCGGAGGTCAATTCGTCCACTCCGACCCCTGCCTGAGGGGACTCAGGAGAACGTCACAAGCCCGCCAGTGGGCGTGATCACACCCCGGACCGCCCGATCGTGCGGCTCGGCGGGCACCTCGTCGACGAACTCGCCGTCGTGCAGGAGAGCCACGGTGAGCGGCGCCGGCCGTGTGGCCGCGGCGCCGCCCGGCGGTGGGCCGGGATCGTCGAGCCGTGCCAGGACGCGGTCGTAGGACCCGCCCCCGCGGCCCATCCGCACCCCACCCGGGCCGACCGCGAGCGCCGGCACCAGGACCAGATCCGCCTCCCGGATCGCGTCGGCGCCGAGCCGCGGGCCGCCCGGCTCCCGGAGACCGCGCGGGCCCCGGTCGAGTGAGCCCTCGAACACTGCCCAGTCGAGATCGTTGTCGGGCAGCAGCGCCGGTAGCAGGAGCCGTCCGCCGGGGGGGAGGGCCGCAGCCAGCAGTCCGGGCAGGCCGGGGCCACCGGGTTCGGTGCCGACCGGGACGTAGGCGGCGATGGTGGACGGGGCGAGACCCCGTACCAGGGAAAGGGTCTCGGCTTGGATCTTGGCGGCTGACTCGGCGAGCTCCGCGTCCGAAAGTGATCGACGGGCGGTGAGCAGGCGTGCGCGCAGCGCGATCTTGTTTTGTGGTGATTTTTCCGCGTCACTGGCTAAATCCGACATGCAACACCCCCTTTTGAAAACCGGCAAACGGTGCACACTATGTCAGCATCGCTGGAAAAGAGGGCCACTCCCGGGAGGAAGTGTGACACTTCGTGGCCGGCTAACCAGCGCGTTCCTGGTGGTCGTGCTCGGTCCGGTCCTGCTCGGGTCCATCTTCGTCGCCCTCACCGTCGGTGCCGTGAGCCGCGAACGGACGACCGAGCGCCTCGACCACGCCGCCATCACCGTCGGTACCGCTGTGGGTGCTGTCTGTCGTCAACTTCAGGCGGCGGCGGACGCGGTCGCGGTGGTTCCGGCTACCGAGCGTTCCGCCGTGGCCGATCAGCTGATCGCCCGAGGCCTGGCGACGGCGATCCGCATGACCGGTCCTGATCAGCAATCGCAACCCCCTCGACCGCGCGGGGCCAGCCGCGAGGAGGTCCTCGAGAAGGGCGGGCGCCCGATCGGCTGGCAGAACTGCGCCGAGCCGACCACCGGCGCCGTCACCGCGCTCGCCGCGCTCGCCACGACGCCGCAGACCGGCACCGCGCCGGAGGTGACGGTGATGGCCGCCCAGCGCGTGGACGGTGACCTGCTGGCCCGCATCGGCGCGGCCGGCGGCGTGGCGGTGACCCTCGGCGCGCCCGCACCCGGCGCCGGCGCCGCGATCCGCGGCCTGACCGCCGAGCCGGGACAGCCGCTGCCGCTCACCCTGAGCGTGCCGGCCGCCGACCCGACCGTGCGGTACACGATCCTGTTCCTCATCGTGCTGGTGACCGCCCTGGCGGCGATACTGGCCGCCCGCTGGCTGGCCCGGTCCACCACCCGGCCGCTCGGCGACCTGGCCTGGGCCGCGGACCGGGTGGCCAACGGCGACCTGGACACCCGGGTGCCGATCCCGCGACCGGACGAGCTGGGCCGGCTGGCCGGCACGTTCAACCGGATGACCCGTGAGCTGCAGTCCTATGTGCAGGCGCTGACCGCGAGCCGCGACCAGCTCAGGCGGCATCTGGCGATCCTCGGCGACACCCTGTCCAGCACTCACGACCTGGACCGGATCCTCCCGGTGATCCTGCGGACCGCGATGACCGCGACCGGCGCCCGGGCCGGGTTGATCCTGCTCGCCGAGACGGACGGACGGCTGGCCGTGCGCTGCGGGGCCGGGCTGACCGGGGAGTGGGACCTGCCCGCCGCCGAGCTGGCGCAGCGCCGGCTGGTCTCCGGCCGTGGCGTGCTGGGCACGGTCGCGGCGACCGGCGCGCCGCTGCAGGGAACGAGCGGAACGAGCGGCGACGAGCCGGCATGTGAGTCGTATCTCGCCGTGCCGATCTGCGCGCCGCCGAACCCGGACGCCGACGGTGAGCCGGAACCCGGCACGCTCGGGGTGCTGGCGCTCTACGACCGGCTCGGCAGCCCGGCCTTCGAGGACACCGATCTGCGGACCCTGCGCACCTTCGCCGGGCAGGCCGGGGTCGCCGTGAACAACGTGCGCGTGCACGAGGAGGCGCAGCGGCTGTCGCTGACCGACCCGCTCACCGGTTTGTGGAACTACCGTTATCTGCGCGAGGTCCTGCGGCGCGAAGTGGAGCGGGCGAGCCGGTTCGGCCGGATGCTGACCGTGCTGGTGCTCGACCTCGATCACTTCAAGGACGTGAACGACACGTACGGGCACACCGCCGGTGACCTGGTGCTCGGCGAGTTCGCCCGGCGCATCCGGCTCGGGCTGCGCGAGGTCGACGTGGCGTTCCGCCAGGGTGGTGAGGAGTTCGTGGTGCTGCTGCCGGAAACCGACGCGTACGGTGGTGTGATCGTGGCCGAGCGGCTCGGCGCGGCCGTTCGCGACTGTCCCGTGCCGATCGATCCACGCCGTCCCGATCTCGACGACCGCATCTCGATCAGTGTCTCGATCGGCATCGCGGTCTTCCCGGAACACGGGAACACCGCTCAGGAGGTTCTCGACGCCGCGGACGAAGCGCTTTACGCGGCGAAGAACTCGGGTAGAGATACGTACCGACTGGCCGAACGGGGATCGTTCGATCCCGCAGCGGCCACGACCGGAGGGCCACAACCGCCGCGGCAAGTCCGTGGCCGATAGTCTTCGCGGCATATCCGGGCACGATCCAGCGAAGGTGCGGTGACGCAATGACGACGAACGCGCAGGGAACGAACCGGCGCGCGGTTAAGGCAGTGATCCCGGCGGCAGGTCTCGCCACCCGGTTCCTACCGGCCACCAAGGCCGTGCCGAAGGAACTGCTACCGGTGGTGGACCGTCCCGTTCTGCAGTACATCGTCGAAGAGGCGGCCGCAGCCGGCATCACCGACGTCCTGCTCGTCACCGGCCGGGGCAAGACCTCGATGGTCGACCACTTCGACCGCCGCCCCGACGTGGAGCAGCGGCTCGCGGAGAAGGGCGACACCGCCCGGCTCGAAGCGGTGCGCCGGACCAGCGAGCTGGCCGACATCTACACCGTCCGGCAGGGCGAGCCGCTCGGCCTCGGTCACGCGGTCGGCACCGCGGCGTCGCACGTGGGCCCGGAGAACGCGTTCGCGGTGCTGCTCGGCGACGAGTTCGTGGAGGAGTCCAAGCCGCTGCTGCCCGCGATGCTGGACCTGCAGGCGCAGACCGGTGGCATCGTGCTGGCGTTCATGGAGGTGCCGCCCTCGGAGACCTCCCGGTACGGCATCGCCTCGGTTCGCGAGAGCGATCTCGGCGAGGACGTCGTCGAGGTGACCGGACTCGTCGAGAAGCCGAAGCCCGAGGAGGCGCCGAGCAACCTCGCGGTCCTGGGCCGCTACGTCCTGCCCGGCAAGATCTTCGAGACGATCGCGGACACCAAGCCGGGTGCCGGCGGCGAGATCCAGCTGACCGACGCGATGGCGACGCTGCTCGCCGAGGGCACCCCGGTGCACGGCATCATCTACCGCGGGCACCGGTACGACACCGGCATGCCGCTCGGATACCTGCAGGCGGTCGTGCAGCTGGCCGTCCAGCGTCCCGACCTCGGTGAAGAGTTCCGGGCCTGGCTGACCGACTTCGTCGGTGGTCAGAAGGGATGACCGCCACGGCCGATGCCGAGGCGGCCGCCAACGAGCTGATGCCTCTCGCCGAATACCTGGGCAGCGTGCTGCGCAGGTTGCGGGTGCTGCCTCCGCTCGACCTCGACCTCACCCAGGCGCACGGGAACGTGCTGGCGGCCGACGTGATCGCGCCGCACCCGTTCCCGGCGTTCGACCAGGCCGCGATCGACGGGTACGCGGCCCGATGGGAAGACCTGGCCGGCGCCGGGCGCATCGGGTCGCACCCGTCCTCGCTGCCGAAGTTCGACAACAACGCCCGCACGGTACGGCTCAACGTCGTCGGCGACCTGGGCGCGGCCAGCTGGCGCCCGGTCCGGCTCACCCCCGGCACCTGCTTCTCGGTGGCGGCCGGCGCGCCGCTGCCGATCGGCGCCGACGTGGTCGTGCCGGTGCACTGGACCGACCAGGGCATGGCGGCCGTGGAGATCCTGCACGCGCCGAAACGGGGCTCCGGCGTCCGGCGGGCCGGCGAGGAGATCGCTGTCGGCCAGGTGCTCGCCCGCGCCGGGACCTACGTCTCCCCGCCGATGGTGGCCACGTTCGCCGCCTCCGGCATCGGCCACGTCCTGGTGCGGCCCAGCCCGCGGGTCGTCGTGGTGGCGACCGGCGACGAACTGGTCGACGTGGGCCGGCCCAGTCAGCCCGGTCAGGTGGTGGACGCGAACTCGCACGCGCTCACCGCCGCCGCGGTGGAGGCGGGCGCTCTCGCGTACCGGATCGGCATCTGTGACGACGACCCGGAAGGGCTGCGTGGCCTGCTGGAGGACCAGACGCTGCGGGCCGACCTGATCATCACGACCGGCGGCACCGGCACCGGCCCCGGCGACATGCTGCGCCGGGTGCTGTCCCGGCCCGGCACCGGCCGCGGCTCGGTCGAGTTCACCGACGTGGCGCTCTGCCCGGGCACCGCGCTCGGGTTCGGCACGGTCGGCGGCGAGGAGGTCCCGGTGGTGTGCCTGCCCGGTGAGCCGGGCGCCGCACTGATCGGCTTCGAAGTGCTGGCCTGGCCGGTGATCCAGCTGCTGGCCGGGGCCGAGCCGGTGTTCCGGACCAGCGTCAAGGCGCACCTGCTGGAGACCGTCTCCTCGCCCGGCGGACTGCGCGAGTTCCGGCCGGCACACGTCGCGGAACGACGCGGCGGCGGTTACACGGTGCAGCCACTCGCCGGTGGGCCGTACACTCTCTCCGGTTTGTCCGAGGCGAACGGTCTGCTCGTCCTCGGGGAAAGGGTCACCACGGCGGCGGCGGGTTCGACCGTGGACGTGCTGCTGCTCGACCGGAGGCGATGAATGCTCGGGGCCACCCCCGGATGGCCAGCCGTCCTGGCGGATGGCCCGGTGCTGCTGCGGCCGTACAAGCGTGGTGACGCCCGGGCCTGGTCCGAGGTGCGGATCGCCAACCAGGCGTGGCTCGCGCCCTGGGAATCGGCGCCGCCCGGCCCGTGGTCCGAGATGAACTCGCCCCGCGCCTTCGGTTACGTCTACCGCGACATGAAACGGGCCGCCCGGCGCGGCGACAGCATGCCGTTCGCGGTCTGCCTGGTCGACGACGGCAGGGAGCGGCTGGTCGGCCACGTGAACCTGGGCAACATCGTCCGGCGGGCGTTCGCGTCCGCGTACGCGGGCTACTGGGTGGACTACCGGGTGGCCGGCCGGGGCGTGATACCGACAGCGCTGGCGCTCGCCGTGGACCACGCGTTCGGGCCCGGGGCTCTGCACCGCATCGAGGTCAACATCCGGCCGGAGAACGGGCCGAGTCGTCGTGTCGTGGAGAAGCTGGGTTTCCGCGAGGAGGCGTACCACCAGCGCTACATGCACATCGACGGTGGCTGGCGCGACCACCTCGGATATGCCATGACCAGCGAAGAAGTGGCTGCCGAGGGCGGTCTGCTGTCCCGCTGGAAGCGCGTCCGCGCCAGTAAATGATCTTGGCGCCATCACTGCTGTCGGCGCGGCGCGCGAAATATCACGGCTACCGCCCGTAACCTCGCAAACGGCGCGTCACTTTCGGCGCGTCCTTCTGGTGTCGCTGGGATGGGGGAGTGAGGGTGCCGACGTCGGTGCTCCTCGCCGTCCTCGCCGCGGCCGGTTTGCTCGCCCTCGCTCCGGCGCTGGTACGCCGGTACGACGCCACCGAGCGACTCGCCGCGGAGCGGGCGTCGTCGACGGCGCGGGTGCTGCAACGCCACCGCCGTCGCCGCAGCGTGCCCGGACGCCGACCGATCAACCCGGCGCGCCAGGTCACGGTTACGGTACCCGCCCCTTCGGGTGATTCCGCCGCCGCTCCGGAACGCCGCCTGCGCCTCGTCACCGGCAAGCGCTCCCCGCGCCGCGCACCCCAGCGCCGCGGCACCCCGGCCGTCGTCCGCCGCCGCCGGGTCTTCGCCGCCCTGGTGCTGCTCAACGCGATAGAGCTGGTCGGCGTGCTCGCCGTCGGCCCCGGCTTCTGGATCAGCTTCGCGGTCACCGGCAGCCTCCTCGGCCTCTACCTGGTCCACCTGCGCAACCGCGCCATCGCCGACCGCCGCCGACGCCGCGTCCAGGCCCGCGAGGCGGCCTGGCTGGCCGCACGCCAGGCCGAGGTCCGCCGCGAACAGGCACGCCGGGCCGCGGCACGACGCGAGGCCCAGCGCCGCCTGGCCGCCCAGCGCGAAGCCGTCCGCCGCGCCGCGATGGGCCTCGACCGGGAACCCTCCGACCTCCCGGTGGCGGCCAACGGAGGCTCGGTCTCCTACCGCCGGCGAGGGGGCCTGCGTGGGCGCGCCTACGAGGCCGGCGGAAGGCACATTTCATAGGTACGGGCGTTCGGCCGCCCTCCGGCGGCCGATGGCAGTCCCCGGCTCTTCCCCGGCGACCTGGTCGGTGGTCAAGGCCGTTGCGCCCGCTACGGCGACAGGTGCCGGGTCAAGCCGCGCCCCGTCCCGCGGTTCGCGAAGTCCCGTCTGCCGCCCGCGTCCAGGCCCGCCGCCCGCGTTCACGCCCGCCGCCCGCGTCCAGGCCCGCCCGCGTTCACGTCCGCCCGTCGTGTCTACGCCCGCCCGCTCGCGTCCACGCACGCCCGCCCACGTCCACGCACGCCCCACCCGCCCGTGCTCCTCACTCGGAGTGCCGGCAACCACGGTGAAGCTCGCGCTTCGCGGCATTCTGCGGACGCCCCCAGCCCCGCAGAATGCCGCAAAGCAGCAGCGCTCCACTGATGCCGGTGACGCATCGTGACACCCCGAGGCGGCTCGGCGTCTCCCCTGCTCAGCGGTGAAGGGAGGGGCGGTTCGCGGGGACGGCCGACATCCTGTTAGTCTTTCTGCGGTTCCACGGTGAGGCATCACCGCGAAGCCAAGGGGCTGTGGCGCAGACTGGTAGCGCACCTCGTTCGCATCGAGGGGGTCAGGGGTTCAAATCCCCTCAGCTCCACCAAATGATCAAGGCTGTTCCGGGGATCCGGAGCAGCCTTTTTCGCTTTCCTGGGCGCCGAGCGCGGGCGTGGAGCACCGGCGTGGCGCACGGGCGATGGCGCACGAGCGTGGCGCACGAGCGAGGGCCGCCCGGTCATGCCGGACGGCCCTCGGGTGCTGCTATGCCGGGATCAGCCGTAGACCTGGTCCGCGGTGTCGTTCCAGAACGTGCCGATGTTCGACGAGTAGGTCTTGCCGGAGATGTTCAGCTGACCCTTGCCGCCGTTGTCGAAGACGCTGCCCTGGTCGTTGGACGAGTTGTTGCGCCAGGACGACATGGTGTTGGCGAAGCCGTAGTCGTCCAGGTTCTGCCAGTACTCGTTGGCGAACTGGAGACGGCGGCCGCCGCCTTTGTCGTGCTCGTAGAGGCACAGGTAACGCTCGGCGCAGGACGGGAGGTCCGCAGCCGCCGCGAGGCCCTTCGCCTCGGCCTGGACGGCCAGGGTGTCGGTCTTGCGGTTGTAGCCGGCCTTCTTGTCGGCCTCCGCTGTCGTCGCGAAGCACTCGATGTCGGCCGGGCCGTTCACCGTGCAGGACTTGGCGCCTTCCCAGCCCTTCGCCAGGTCGATGGTGCGCCCCTGGAACTCGGCCAGGGCCGTGCCGGCGCCGGCGGCCGGCGCGGGCGGCGCCGACGGGGAGGCGAGCGCCGCACCGGCGGGCATCATCAGGATTCCGGCGGCGGCGGTGGCCAGGACGAAGTTGAAACGGTTCTTGTTCATTTTTCTACCCCTCGATTTTATGGCGCTGTGAACGGTCAGCCGTGAATCTGGTCAGCTTTGTCGTTCAGCGTCGAGCCAACATTCGAGTTGTAGGTGCTGGAGGACAGGGTGCGCTGGCCGAATCCACCGGCCTTCTCGTCGAAGATGGCGCCGGTGTCACCGCTTCCCTGGTTGTTCCGCCACGACGTCATCTGATTGTCGAACGCGTATTCGCGGAGTTGCTGCCAATACTCGTCCTGGAAGATGAGCCGGCGCCCGCCGCCGTTTTCGTGCTCGTAGAGACAGAGCCAGCCGGTCGCGCAGGCCGGCGTGGCCGCGGCCGCCGCGGTGGCCGACAGGCCTGCCGACCGTGCCTTTTTGACCAGCGGATCCGTCTCGCGGTTATAGCCGAGGGCGGCGTCCGCCTCGGCTGCGGTGGCGTAGCACTGCACCACTGTCGCCGAGTGGACGGCGCACGTCTGCGCAGCTCCCCAGCCGTCTTCCTGGAGGTTGATCGTGCCGTTCTTGAATTTGGCGGTTCCGTCGTAGGAATCCGCCGCCTGAGCGGCTCCCGCCGGTGCCAAAGAAATGGTTGCTGCGATGCCGGCCGCAACGGCCAGCAATCCCCGTAAACGCACGTTTCCCCCGTGGCGTTGTTTTTGATTGACGTGAGCAACCGTATGCGCCGGGTATTCCATGGTCAACCTCTGGCGTTTTCGGTGATCGTCTGATATCGGCCGCGCTCGAACGGGAGGTCACGGTGGTGCGGACTTGCTGGAATGGCGTTGGGTAGGCGGTGGATCGTACGGATCTCGGCTTGAGAGAAAGTCCGCGAATCGGACTTAAATTCTTAATATGGTCACTTGAGGATCGGCTGTGAAGTCCCGGTGGTCGCCGGACACAAGTAGGGCAGGAGGTTCGCATGACGACTGACGAGGAACGCTTCACGGTCCTCTACGAGCACCACTACGCCGACGTCGAGCGCTACGTGGTGCGCCGCGCCGCCGACGTCGTTGCCCGGGACGTCGTCGCCGATGTCTTCCTGGTGATCTGGCGCCGCATCGGCGAGGTGCCCGAGCCGGCCCTGCCGTGGATCTACGGCGTCGCCCGGCGGGTCCTGGCGAACGAGTTGCGCGGCGCCCAGCGGCGGCGGCAGCTCGAGCAGAAGGTCGCGGCGCACGTGGATGACGAGCTGGCCGATCACGCCGACGACGTGGCGTCGCGCGCCGCTCTCGCGGCGGCGTTCGAGCGCCTGCCGGAGACCGACCGCGAGACCCTTCGGCTGATCGCCTGGGAGCAGCTGTCACCGAGGGATGCGGCCACCGCGGCCCAATGCTCCTTCGCCACGTTCGCCATGCGGCTGCACCGGGCCAGGCGGCGGCTGCGCCGTGAGATGGCTCCGGCCGTCCCGCCCACCACGTTGCTCGCGCAACCCGGCCTGAACTGAAGGAGTTCCCATGCTGACCCGTATGGCGACCGAAACGCGCGACATGCTCAAGCCGCTCGACCCGGCTGCCGGCCACCGATCGGCGGTGCCGGAGCAGGACCGGCAGGACGACCTGCGGCGCATCCTGGCAGCCTCGGCACACGCCGACCCGAAACGCCACGCGTCTCGCGCGGCCCGGCCCCGGACGACCGGGCGCCGGCTGGCCTGGGGTTCGGGTGCCGCCGCTGTAGTGGCCGGCGCGGTGGTGGCGACGCTGACGCTCGGCGGTTCGCCCAGCCTGGCCTACGAGGCCACCCCGGCCCCGCTGGTGATCACCCTGACCAGCGACGCGCGGCCGGCCGGTGAAGTGCTGCGGGAGATCGCCGGCCGTGCCGAGAAACTGCCGGCCACGACGGGCGCCTACCAGCACCTCGTCACGGAGAGCTGGAGCCTCTGGACCCGGATCGACGACGAGCGGGTCGTCTCCGCCGTCGTGCCGGCGCGACAGGAGTCCTGGCGCGGCGACGACGGTTCCGGCAAGGTCGTCGTGGCCTCCGGCGAGCCGTACTTCCCGTCGGCCGAGCACCGCGAGGCCTGGGAGGACGACGGATCCTTCGGTGACGGCGACAAGCCGCAGGCTGAGACGTTCGGCGCCGGCCAGTTCCCGGCGATGTGGAAGGACGCGCCTCCGGCCGATCCGGCGAAGCTGGCGGACTGGCTGGCGATCGCCCACCCCCGCGAGAACGGCCCGGCCGAGACCATCGTGGCCGTCACCGACCTGGCCCGCGAGCGGGTGCTCGACCCGGCGCTACGGGCCGGTGTCCTGCGGGTCCTCGCCACTCTCCCCGGCATGACGCACGAGGGCGCCGTGGTGGACCGGATGGGCCGTCACGGCGAGGCGTTCGTGCTGGTGTCCGACTTCAGCGGCCTGCCCACCCACTACACGCTGGTCGTCGACCCCCGCACCGGTGAGCTGCTCGGCTACGAGAAGGAACTCCGGACCGAGGCCGGCAAGCTGGACGTGAAGCTTCCCGCGGTGATCGGCTACGACCTCTTCGTCGCCGCCGGACGCACCTCCCAGCCGGGCTGAGCAACCGGACTGAGCAACCGGACTGAGCACAACCTTCCCCCGAGTGGCCCCGCCGGCCTGGTCCCATGCCGGCGGGGCCGCGCCCCTCGGCTACCCCGGCGATCCGGGCCGAGCCTGTCGATCGCGTGGTCCGGCGTCAGAACCCGTCCAGCCGGCGGTGCAGGTGGTAGGACGCGATCTCCTGGACCCGGGCCATCGTGATGCCGGCGAGCTGCTCGACGGAGAGAGGATTGCCGGTCGGCTCCAGCTCGATGTAGGGCGGCTGCCCCACCGGGCGGGTGTGTACGTTCGTCTTCAGGTTGAGCGTGGACGGCTCGTAGCCGGCGATGGCGTTGGAGAGCCAGCCGAAGTACGGCGGTTCGCTCTCCCGGCCCTCCTGCTCCCAGATGTCCACCGCCCGGGTGAAGTTGGCCCGGCTCAGGGACACCCACATGCTGTACGTGAACACGTCGCCGATGTCCCACACCGGCAGCTCTATCAGGCCGCGGACGAAGAACTGCTCGCCGCCGATCACGCAGAGGTCGGCGTCCAGCAGGCAGCCGTCCTGGCCGGCCATCTCCGGCTGCCAGACGTCCGGGGCCGGCGCGGCGAAGCTGAGCGGCGGGCCGTCGTGCTTGGCTCCGCACGTTCCGCAGACGAACTGCTCGGTGCTCACAGCGCCGAAGCATACGACCGGCCGAATAGATCTTCGCGGTGGCCGGTGTTACGTCACACCAGAGATGGTGCAAAACATGAAAATTGCTACTTTCGGGTGGTATCTCTGGAGCAAGTCCCGGAGGTGACGCCATGAAAGCTCCACTGCCCGACAACGAGATCGAGCGGCTGGCCGCGCTCTACTCGCTTGACATCCTCGACAGCCCGCCGGAGAAGGATTTCGACGACATCGTCGCGCTGGCCGCGGGTGTCTGTGAAGTCCCGGTCGCGATGGTCAGCCTGGTCGACGCCGACCGGCAGTGGGCCAAGGCAAGCACCGGCTCGGAGCTGGTGCAGACCGCGCGGGACCTGTCGTTCTGCGCCCACGCCATCCTCGGCCGGGAGCTGCTCGTCGTCCCGGACGCCCGCGAGGACGCCCGGTTCGCGGACAACCCGTCGGTGACGGCCGAGGGCGGGGTGCGGTTCTACGCCGGTGCGCCGCTGATGACGACCGACGGGTTCGCGCTCGGCACGCTGTGCGTGCTGGACACCGTGCCGCGCCGGCTGGACAACGAGCAGCAGCAGGCCATGCGCGCTCTGGCCCGGCAGGTCACCGCCCAGCTGGAGCTGCGCCGGTACGCGTTCGCGCTCGCCAACACGACAGCCCGGTTGCAGGAGCTGGAGCGGCGCAAGGACGACCTGGCCGGCCTGGTCGGCGGGGAGCTGCGGTCGTCGCTGCGGCTGATGGCGGCGTACCTGGATCAGCTCGGCGACACCGGGTTCCACGACGCGGAGATGGCCGACCTGGTGGGCCGGGCCACGGCCGCGCACGTGCGCGGGTTCCGCGAGCTGCTCGACCACCTCACCTCGATGGCCGACGCCGGTCTGGGCGGGGACAGCCTGCACATGCGGCAGTGCGACCTGACCCGGGTGACCCAGCGGGCGGTGGAGGCGGTCCGCCCGATCGCGGCCAGCAAGCACATCTGGATCCTCAACCAGGCCGGCGGCCCGTCGCTGCCGATCATCGCGGATCCGGTCCGGCTCGAACAGGTGCTGACGCACCTGCTCTTCGCGGCGGTCAAGTACACGCCGGAGGGCGGCCGGGTGCGGGTGGGCACGGAGATGGAATCCGGCCCGACGGTACGGCTCGACGACATGGACCTGCCCGACGGGCTGCGACCCGAACTGTTCCCGCACCTGTATTACGGCGCCATCGCCAACCCGGCCGACGTGCCCGGTCCGGATCGCGGGCTGGCCGTGGCGAAGCGGATCCTGGACGCCCACCACGCCACGGTGGCGCTCTCCGACCGGCCCGGCGACGGGACGTCCCTGCACGTGGTCTTCCCCTATGCGGAACAGTCCCCGACCGAGCTCATCCGAGATCTCGCGATCGCCTGAGGAGAGAACCACGGATCTGGGGTACGGCTGTCACCGGCCCGCGCCCGCCCGGCTGCAGGTCGGCCGGGCGCGGGCCGGTGCGCTCACCCGGCCCGAACCGGGCCGGAGCCTCCTGCCGGGGGCGAGCCGGCGGACGGAAGCTCGTCGGGGAAGTTGTCGTAGTGGGCGGGCTGCACCGGGACGGCCGGGGGCGCCACGGCGCGGCCGGTGGGCGTACGCGGAGCCGGGGTGAAATGCGGCTGGATCGGCGGCCAGCTGTCCACCGCCGGTGCGACCGGCCCACCCGGTCCGATCGGCTCGGCGGCAGGCGTCGTCCGCGCCACCAATCCGGCCCGGTCCAGCTTGTGCCAGCGCAGCCGGCCACCGGTCAGCGCGGTGGTCGCGGACTGCAGCAGAACCAGGTACATCAACTGCCGGTACGCGAACTGCTGCAACGGCAGCCGGAGCAGTGGCGTGTACGACTCGCGGTCGAAACGGAACGCCACCGCGGCCGTGAACATCTGCAGCGACAGCATGCCGACCCAGGCGACAAGGGTCTCGCTGAGCTCCCAGAAGACCAGGCCGTAGATCAGCATGATGTCGACGACCGGCGCGAGCATCGGCAGCGCCACCCCGAACAGCGCGAGGAACGGCAGGCCGACCCGGCCGAACCGGCCCGAGGCGCCGGATTCGAAAATCGACCGGCGGTGCTTCCACATCGCCTGCATGGTCCCGTAACTCCACCGGTACCGCTGCCGGTAGAGCTGCTCCAGCGTGGTCGGGGCCTCGGTCCACGCCTTGGCGTTCTCCTCGTACACGACCCGCCAGCCGGCCCGGCAGAGCGCCATCGTGACGTCGGTGTCCTCGGCCAGCGTCTCGTCGCTCACGCCGCCGACCTGAGCCAGCGCCTCCCGGCGGAACGCGCCGATCGCGCCCGGCACGGTCGGCATGCAGTTCATCGTCTCGTAGAGCCGGCGGTCCAGGTTGAAGCCGATCACGTACTCGATGTGCTGCCAGAGCGCGACCATGCTGGCCCGGTTGCCGACCTTCACGTTGCCGGCGACCGCGCCCACCGTGGGGTCGGCGAACGGCTGCACGAGCCGGCGGATCGAGTCGTCCTCGAAGATCGTGTCGCCGTCGACCGTGACGATCAGGTCGTGCCGGGCCAGCGCCACGCCGGTGTTGAGGGCGTTGGGCTTGCCGCCGTTCGGGACCCGGACCACCCGGACGTTCGGCAGGCCCATCCGTTCCACCAGGTCGGCCGTGCCGTCGGTGGAGCCGTCGTCGACGACCACCACCTCGATCTCCGGGTAGTCGCCGGTGGCCAGCGAGCGGACGGCGGCCTCGATGCCCTCCTTCTCGTTGTAGGCCGGAACGATCACCGAGACCGGCTCGGTCACCGGGGGACCCCAGCGCCAGTCCGGCTTGCGGCGCTGCCGGGCGTGCCGGGTGGCGAGCACGAGCAACAGGAGGGTACGGCCGATGGTCAGCGCCCCGACCACCACGAACAATGTGGCGATCACCAGGACCAGGCCGTCGGCGAACCGTACCGTCCAGATCAGAGCCAGACCGCGCAACTCGTCGTGCTGGGGCGCGGCCGGGTTGAGCGGCAGCGCGGCAATCGCCTCGGTGCTCTCGGCCCGGTCCCGGCCGGCGTTCGCGGCCTGCTCGGCGATGCTCAGGTTCAGGCCCTCGGTGACAGTGGTGAACCGGTAGCCGCGGGCCTTCATCCGCGGGATGAACTCGGCCAGCGCCTGCACGGTCTGCGACCGATCACCGCCGGCGTCGTGGAACAGCACGACCGCCGAGCTCTCGCCGGCCGGCGTCGCGTTCGCGATGATCCGCTCGACGCCCGGCCGCTGCCAGTCCTCGCTGTCCAGGTCGTTGACCACGACGAGGTAGCCCTGCCGGCCCGCCTCCTTGACGATCTTCCAGTTCACGTCGTCGATCGCGGCGTTCTTGGAGGAGTACGGGAACCGGGCCAGGTTGGTCCGCACTCCGGTGGCCCGGGCGATCGCCACCTGGTTCTGGGACAGTTCCAGCTCACGCCGCCAGGGTGCGAGCCGCTGCATGTTCGGGTGGGTGAACGTGTGCAGGCCCAGCTCGTTGCCACCGGCCACGATCCGCTCGGTCAGCTCGGGGTGCCGGGCCACCTGCGAGCCGACCACGAAGAACGTGCCGTGCGCGTCGTTGTCGCGCAGCACCTTGAGAATTCTCGGGGTCCACTCGGGATCCGGACCGTCGTCGAAGGTGAGCGCGATGGTGCGGTCCGGCAGGCGGCTGGTGCTCTCCTGGCCGCCGGTGGTGTTGATGATCGGGCCGCCGCCGCGGATCGCCGGCGGCACTCCGGCCTGATCGCCGACCTCGGTCTGCACGTGGTCGTTCGTGAACTCGGCGTTGATGTACGCCTGCACGACGAGCACGGCGACGAAGAAGCCGATCAGCAGGGTGCCGAGCATGACGCGGGGGCGCGGCAGGATGCGGCGCCGGCTGCGGCCGCGCAGCCGGGACCGCCGGGGTGGGTGCGGGGTGGGGGCTGCCGAGGGGGCCGTGGTCATGGTGTGGTCCCGTCCCCGGTGCCGGGCGGCGCCGGCGCGACCGGTCCGGGCGCCGGTGGGCTGCTGGATTTCACGACCGGCGCCGGTGACGACTTGCTGGGCTGCACCTTGCTGGTCGACTCCGTGGTCCGGGTGGTGGCCGGCGCCGGGGTCCTGGTCCCGGCCGGCTTCGAGGTGGCCGATGCCGACGGTGTGGCGGACGGCCGGGACGAGCTCGGCCCGGCGGATCGCCGGGGTGTGTCGCCGGTGCGCCGTTGCAGCGACTCCACCGTGTACCGCGGGCCGGCCGCGGTGCTGGGCTGCGGGGTCGGGCTGGGGCGTGGCTGCGGCGTGGCGGCGCCCGTGGCGACCCGTTCGTCGTCCAGGCCGGGCAGCGGCAGTCCCGCGCCGGAACTGACCGGTCCACCGGCCAGACTGACGCTGAGCAACCCCCCGTAGGCGACGACGAGGACACCGAACGCGAGCGCGACGCCCCGAAGCAGCCGGCTGCGTCGCCCGGTGGTGTCGACGAACACCGGGGCGGGCGCCGACACGGCGATGATTTCCGTGTCGAGGGCGTCTTGGTCGGCGGATTGCGAAGTTCTTGGCTCCTGCGAAGTCACGCGGCGAAGCTTAAGAACATTTATCGCGATCTTGGCAGAGATCACTCACAAGGGGGACGGCCGACTGATCCCCTGAAATGGGACGAAATGACGAGCCTGAGGTTGTGGCCGGTGGCGATCGGTGCGGGCCTCGGCGGGGCGCGTTTCGCTGAGCAGCGGTGAGGCGCGAGGGTCAAAGACGTTACGTCGATTCGGGGCCCAATTTGCTGTCGCATTCCCGACGCATTAATCGAGCATTCTTCACGAATCAATAAAAACCGTTAAGAGCAATAAGAGCATATTGTCCGAATTCTCGGCAAGGTGGTTGCGACACGGCAATCTTGCCGGGGCACCGTTGTGTCAGGCATCCGACCTCGTTAAGCTCCATCTTGCGCGCCCCTATCGCCCGCTTCCCCCGTGGCAGGCGATCGGGGCGCGCCCTATTTCCGGGCCGGGCCCGGCGCACGGCGCTCAGCGGGCCCGGCGCGTCTTGACAGTCGTCATGTATCGGGTGTGACCGAGACGCTGTGTCGAGCGGGCCCTACGGGTCGGTCCGGTTTCTGCTCGGCATGATCGGTGCGTACTGCCTGACCTGCAAAAAGCAGCAGAGGTTGGCTGAGCGCAGCGTCTCGTTCACCGAGCGGGGCGTACGGCGGCGGATCAGCCTTCCTCGACACATGAAACCGGGCTGGTCGCAGAGGCTAGCGATCAGGGGCGGCTCGAAGTGCGGTGTAGGTGGTGTATCAGCGGCGGCTCGCCCTCAGTCCACTATCCATGATCGGGCTGCCGGCCCCGAATGATGGTCGCGGCGAGTTCGTGGTGGCGATAGCCGCAGCAGGGGCAGCTTCCTTGGTCGACCAGATGGGCTCGCATCTGGCCGCTTTGCAGGAGGTCCTGACCTTCGCCGTTCTGCCGGACGCCCGGAGGCCGGTGGCTGTCGCGCTGGCCGGAGCCGCGACCTTGGCAGCTTGGCAGGCGCTGGACGTCGGTGCGGCGGATCGGGCCTGGCGCCACTACGAGCTGGCGAAAACCGCCGCCAGAGACGCCGACGAGATCGCCTATCTCGCTCACGCCATGGCGGAGCAGTCCTACGTTCTGGTCGAGGCTGGCAGGCATGACCTCGCTGTCTCGTTGATGAGGGAAGCACGGCGAACGGCCGGCAGCCGGATATCGAGCCGACTTTCTGCATGGTTGAACGCGGCGGAAGCCGAGTTGTGCGCACTGGCCGGCCTCTCGGATGACTCCCGGCGTGCCCTGGATCGGGCCGTAGCTGATCTGCCGCCCGACAGCGATGACCGCGATCCCGGGATGGTGAGCATCTTCTTGAACCGAAGCCATTTCGATCGATGGCGTGGCAATACGCTGGCTCTCCTCGGTGATGACGAGGCTGTCGGAGACCTGTACGGCGTGCTCGAAACGATGGATCCGACGTTCGTGCGGGCGCGAAGCGGCGTGTTGTGCCACCTGGCTCGGGCTCACCTGGTTCGCGAGGAGGCTGATGAGGCGCGATCGTGCCTGCTCGCCGCGCGGCGTTTGGCCGGCCGGACCGGGTCGGTGCGGCATCGTCGCCGGGTCGAGCGCTTGATGCCGACTGTTTAGGGCTGCTCCGGGTCGACGCCGAAGGCCAGAATGTGCAGGAGCGCCAACAGCGTCCCGGAGCTGAGGATCTCGCCCTTCTCGATCAGACTGCGGACAGCTGCCAGGGGAACCCAGGCGACCTCGCCCGATTCCTCGCCGCCCTCAGGCTCGGCGACCAGGTCGGCGCCCCGGCCGACGAAAATCACGTGGGGCGAATCGACCATGCCGACGATGGGTTGGTAGGTGAGGACTCTGCGGAGAGCGTGTGGCCGCCATCCTGTCTCCTCCTCGACTTCCCGGGCCGCTGCGGCGGCCGCATCCTCGCCGGGGTCCAGGAGCCCACCGGGTAGTTCCCAACCCCACGTGTTCGGAACGAAGCGGTAGCGACGCAACATCAACACCCGATCTCGGCTGTCGACGATCGCAGCGATCGCGGCGCTGTTGAGGCGGACGACGTGGTGCTCGAACCGTTCGGCGCCAGGAGGCTCGACTTCGACGCGAGACAGAGTCACCCACCGGTTCTCGTAGACGGCCCGCTCACCGTGGACCCGCCAAGCAGGTGACGGTTCGTTCACCTCGGATGACGCCATCGATTTTCCGGCCTCCTACGAATCACACCCGCACAGGAACCTATCGGGGGTCTTGGGCAGACAAGCCTGGGCGGGACCACTTCAGTGCCGCTATGGGAGCCGACGGCCCGGCACACAGCGGCGCGGGGCACGGCGGCCCGGCGTCGAGAGTCGGCCGGGCCGGGTCGTAACCGGCATCAGATCCAGCGGCTCCCGAGCCACATCCGCACCGACCAGTCGTCGTACGGCATGAGCGTGCCCACGAAGATCGGGTAGAAGTACGCGAAGCAGAGCGCCACCAGCACCACGAACGTGGTCAGCACGACCGTGCCGATGAGCTGCCGGTCGGAGCGGCCCGCCCCGGCCACGATCCCGCCCGGTGGCGTCATGATCGCCCCGAGCACGTAGACGACGGCCAGGATCAGGAACGGCAGCGCCGGCATGGCGTAGAACGAGAACATCGTCCGGCCGTCGGCGACCGCGAAGTAGAACCACGGCAGCAGGCCGGCCGCCGCGCCCGTGAAGATGGCGTAGGCCCGCCAGTCGCGCCGGGCGATGCCGAACCAGACGAGCGCGCCCAGGGCCGGCAGGAACGACCACCAGAGGATCGGCGTGCCGAGCAGCAGGATCTCGGCCGCGCAGTTCGAGGCGCCGCAGCTGCCGTTGCCGTTCCAGTAGAACGCCACCGGCCGCCCCAGCAGCAGCCACTGCCACGGCCATGACTGGTAGGTGTGCTTCTCGGTCAGGCCGCTGTGGAAGTTGTACGCCTCGGAGTGGTAGTGCGCGAGGTTGAGCAGCGCGCCCAGGATCGGCGGCTCGCTCATCCCGTTCGCCTCCCGGTAGTGCCGGAAGTAGCCCGTGTCGGTCACGAACCAGCCGGTCCAGGTGGCCAGGTAGAGGACGAACGTGAGACCGAAGCTGAGCACCAGCCAGCCCAGGTCGCCGAGGATCCCGGCGATGATCGGGCCCTGGACGCCGGCCGAGCGGCGCGCCTGCACCCGCCAGACGATCACCAGGCCGGCGAAGAACGGCGCGAAGAAGAGCGCGCTCCACTTGACGCCGCAGGCCATGCCGAACGTCGCGCCGGCGACAAGCAGCCACCACGGCACGATCCGCGGGAGCGTGGGGGTGGCCGACGTGTCGTACCCCGCGTCCAGCGCCCGCTGCCAGCTGCGCCGGTAGTGGTCCCGGTCCAGCACCATGCACGCGAAGGTGATCAGGATGAACAGGGCGAGGAAGATGTCGAGCAGCGAGGTGCGGGAGAGCACCAGCTGGAAGCCGTCCAGCGTCATCAGCAGGCCCGCCGTGCCGGCCAGCACGATCGAGTGGAACAGCCTGTAGGTGAGCCGGATCAGGATCAGGATCATCAGCGTGCCGGCCGCCGCGGCGGAGACCCGCCAGCCCAGCTCGGTGTTGCCGAAGAAATGCTCCCCGAACGCGATGAGCCACTTGCCGAGCGGCGGATGCACCACGTAGGCGGGACCGTTCGTCTTCTCGTCCCACTCCACGCCGTGCTGCAGCATGTCCCAGGCGTCCGTCGGGTAGTACACCTCGTCGAAGATGTAGCCCTTGGGACGGCTCAGCCCGGCGAACCGCAGGATCGCCGCGATCGTCACGATGACCGCGGTGACGATCCATGAGTACGGGTTGAAGCGCTGGTCCAGCGTCGACAGGCGGCGCCGGACGATCTCCGGGACCGCGCGCACGCCGGAGGACTGCTCCGTCTCGGCGGGGGAGTCCGCGGGGGTGAGGTCATTCTCAGCAGTGGCCGCCGTCGTCACCCCGCGATCGTAGGCCCCACGCCTGAGAAGTGATGCCCGCCGTCGCCGCGTCCTGTCATGTGATGGACTTTTCCGATGGCGGGACATGAGAACGGACTCGGGCGGGTAGTGCTGGCCGGCGCGCCTCTCGGCAACATCGGCGACGCCTCCACCCGGTTGCGCGAGGTCCTGGCCTCGGCAGACGTGATCGCGGCGGAGGACACGCGACGCCTGAACCGGCTCGCCCGCGATCTCGGCGTCACGGTCAGCGGACGGATCGTGTCGTACTTCGAGGGCAACGACGAGCGGCGTACGCCCGAGCTCGTCGAGGCGCTGGCCGGCGGCGCGGTGGTCGCCGTCGTCACCGACGGTGGCATGCCGAGCGTCTCGGACCCCGGGTACCGGCTGGTCCGGGCCGCGCTCGACGCCGGGTACCCGGTCACCGCCGCGCCCGGCCCCAGCGCCGTGACCACCGCCCTCGCGCTCTCCGGGCTGCCCAGCGACAGGTTCGCCTTCGAGGGCTTCCTGCCGCGGACCGGCTCCGGCCGCCGGTCCCGGCTGCGCGAGCTCGCCGCCGAGCCACGCACGCTGGTCTTCTTCGAGGCGCCGCACCGGATCGTCAGCGCGCTCGCGGACCTGGCGGCGGTCTTCGGCGCGGACCGGCCGGCAGCGGTCTGCCGGGAGCTGACCAAGACCTATGAGGAGGTGCGCCGCGGCACCCTCGCCGAGCTGGCCGAGTGGGCCGCCGCGGGCGAGCCGCGTGGCGAGATCACGCTGGTGGTGGGTGGCGCGCCGGTGGTCGCGGCGACGGTTCCGGACGACGAGGAGCTGCGCGCCGCGGTCGCCGAGCGGGAGGCGGAAGGCGAGTCCCGCCGGGACGCCATCCAGGCGGTGGCGACCGAGTTCGGGCTAAAAAAGCGAGACGTCTACAACATCGTGCACAGTGCTTGATGGCTTCGCTTCGCTCCGCGGCAAAACGCCTTATACCCGGTGACTTGACCGCTGGTTTCCCGCCACCCGCACACCCCGCGGGCGTCGGGAAACCAGTGGTCAAGTCACCGGCGGCGTTTTGCGGGTCGCTCCGTGGCTACGCGCTTACTGGAGGCCAAACCCGTGAGGGGTGCCCGCGGAGCGAAGCGCAGCCGGACGGCAGAGCCGGCGGCGGGAAGCGCCGGCGGAAGGGGCGTCAGTCGCCCGGATGTTGGGGGACCGGGGTAGCTCGTACTTTGAATCTTTAAAAAGCCGCCGCCAGGAAGCCTAGCTGGAGCAGGAGGGGGGCGGCGAAGCTGAGCAGGACGGCTCGGCGGCGTCTCATGCCGGTCTCCAGGCGGTGGGCGCCGGTGCTCTGCGCGATGCCGTAACCGCAGGTCAGCACGAGCAGGAAGCCGAGAGTCCAGCGCAGGTGCATGAGGGTGCCGGCCGGTCCGGCGTAGGCCTGGTCGCTGCTCGGGCTGACCATCCGCGCCGGTGTGATCGCGCCGGGCTCGCGGCTTTCGCCGGTGATGCCGAGCAGTGTCACCCAGGGTGCGGTGAAGCTGCCATCCGCTGTGCTGAATCGGCCGGCGCAGCGTTGGGTGAGCCCGTCGCCGTGGCACTGCGCGGTGGTGGCGTATCCGTCGTCGCCGTGCCCGACCGCGAGCCAGAACGGCTCCGCGCTGACCCATCCGAAGAACGCCGCCAGCAGGCTCAGCGTGACGAGCGCGGTGAGCGGGCCGAGCGGGCGGTGGGAGGGCTGGCGCCGGCGCCGGCCGGGGTGGTGAGCGGGCGGCGCCGGTTCCGCTTCCGCGCGTTCCGATTCGGTCATCCAGAACGGCGAGTTCTCCATCCGTTCGAGCCGCGCCTCGACCTCCGGCGGGACCGCCACGTCGGGGAGCGGCCGGTGCGGATCGATCACCACGGTGGGCCGGTTGCGGTCGGTGAGTGATTGATCTTCAACCTCATCCGGTACGCCGGGAGCGGCGTCCCGGGAGTCCGGTTCGATGATCACGAGCTCGCCGGTGGTCAGTTCTCGCTGCGGTGGCTCCTCGGGCTGCGGCGCTTCTCCGGTCACTGGATCATTGAACGCCCGGGACGGGTCGAGATCACGTCATCTATAGGGCGTGTCGTGACAAATCGGGCGTGGCTGCTCGCCGTGCGGCAATGCGTTCGCGGTGCGGTGGGAGCGGTCACTACGCTTGTACGTCATGAGTCACGTTCTCGCCGCGGTTGCCTGGCCATACGCCAACGGCCCGCGCCACATCGGTCATGTTTCCGGCTTCGGGGTGCCGTCCGACGTCTTCAGCCGGTACATGCGCATGGCCGGCCACGACGTGCTCATGGTCTCCGGCACCGACGAGCACGGCACCCCGATCCAGGTGCAGGCCGACGCCGACGGGGTCACCCCCCGTGAGCTCGCCGACCGCTACAACCGGGTGATCGTGGAGGACCTGCACGGGCTGGGCCTCTCCTACGACCTGTTCACCCGGACCACCACGCGCAACCACTATGCCGTGGTGCAGGACCTGTTCGAGGGGCTGTTCGCGAACGGCTACATCGTCGCCCGCACCACGCTCGGCGCGATCTCGCCGTCCACCGGCCGCACCCTGCCCGACCGCTACATCGAGGGCACCTGCCCGATCTGCGGTTACGACAGCGCCCGTGGCGACCAGTGCGACAACTGCGGCAACCAGCTCGACCCGGAGCAGCTGATCAACCCGCGCTCGCGGATCAACGGGGAGACCCCGCAGTTCGTCGAGACCGAGCACTTCTTCCTGGACCTGCCGGCGTTCGCCGAGGCGATCGGCGGCTGGCTGGACCGCCGGGAGAACTGGCGGCCCAACGTCCTGAAGTTCTCCCGCAACCTGCTCGACGACCTGCAGCCCCGGGCGATCACCCGGGACCTGGAGTGGGGCGTGCCGATCCCGCTCGACGGCTGGCGGGACCGCAACGACAAGCGCATCTACGTCTGGTTCGACGCGGTCATCGGTTACCTGTCGGCCTCGATCGAGTGGGCCCGGCGCACCGGCGACCCGGAGGCCTGGCGCAAATGGTGGTCGGCGGACGGCGAGGGCAAGGACGCCTCGGCCTACTACTTCATGGGCAAGGACAACATCGTCTTCCACTCGGTGATCTGGCCGGCGCTGCTGCTCGGCTACTCCGGTGAGGGCGACAAGGGCGGCCAGCCGGGCGGCCTGGGCAAGCTGAACCTGCCGACCGAGGTGGTCTCCAGCGAGTACCTGACGATGGAGGGCAAGAAGTTCTCCTCGTCGCGCCGGGTCGTCATCTACGTGCGGGACTTCCTGGAGCGCTACGACGCCGACGCGCTGCGGTACTTCATCGCGGCCGCCGGCCCGGAGTCGAACGACACCGACTTCACCTGGGCCGAGTTCGTCCGGCGCAACAACGACGAGTTGGTCGCCGGCTGGGGCAACCTGGTCAACCGGTCGATCTCGATGGCGGCGAAGAACTTCGGGGCGATCCCGCCCGCCGTCGATCTGACCGCCGAGGACCGGGCTCTGCTCGAGGTGGCGCGCACCGGTTTCGCCACGGTCGGCGAGCTGATCGGCAAGCACCGGCAGAAGGCGGCGATCGGCGAGGCGATGCGGGTGGTCGCCGAGGCGAACAAGTACCTCTCCGAGCAGGCGCCGTGGAAGCTCAAGTCGGAGGAGGAGAAGCCGCGTCAGGGAACCGTCCTGCACGTCGCGCTGCAGGTGGTGAGTGATGCCAACACGCTGCTCACGCCGTTCCTGCCGCACTCCTCGCAGAAGGTCTTCGAGCTGCTCGGCGGCACCGGCGTGCACGCGCCGATGCCGAAGATCGTCGAGGTGGACGACCTGGACGGCGGCCCGGCCTACCCGGTGCTGATGGGTGATTACACCGAGGGCGCCCGCTGGGAGTCGGTGCCGCTGGTGGCGGGCACCCCGCTGGCGGCGCCGAAGCCGGTCTTCCGCAAGCTCGAGCCGTCCGTCGTGGACGAGGAGCTGGCCCGCCTCGGCGAAGGCGCCTGACGAGCCAAATATCCACAATGCCCGCCGGTGTCCCTGTGACACCGGCGGGCTTCTTCAATTGGGGATTGATCAAAGTTTCGATGTTCCGGTACCGTCACGTCGTCCACGGGGGGACATGAGCGTTTCATCGGTACGGTGGCGTCGCGGCGTCGAGGACTGATCGGGTGCCCTGCCTTCGTGTGGATCGATCCCTCGAAGGAGCACCACTGTGAAACCACGTCTTTCACGCCCTCTGGTCACGGCCATCGTCAGCGGCGCGCTCGTCGCCGGTGGCTCCGTCTACGCGTCCCCGGTCATGGCGGCTCCGGCCGGCGGCGGGGACAGCAACTCCTACCGCACCGCGGCGCCCGCCGAGGCCCCGGACACCACCGGCACCTCGGCCTCGTCGGCCTCCTCGGCCGAGGCCGCGGGCACCGTCGGCTCCACCGGTTCGGTCGGGTCCCTCGCGGACGAGCCGGCGCCGGTCGGGACCACGCCCGCCACGCCGGACACCGTGAAGCCGGCGGGCGCGTTCCGGCTCAACACGGGCGCGCTCTGGATCGGGCAGAAGGTCGTCTTCGGCCAGAACCCGAACGAGTACGGCGACAACGTCGACGCGGACGCCAGCATCACCCGGAAGATCAGCTGGGGTGACGGCACGACCACGACGCTGGCCGCCGGCGCGACGAGCTTCACGAAGCAGTACACCAAGGCCGGCCGGTTCAACGTCACCGAGACGCTGACCGACCGCAGCGGGAACAGCTTCACCACGGCCGCCAAGGCGGTCAGCGTGACGGTCCCGGGCAAGTACTCGCTGAGCAAGTACACCGTCTACCAGGGTGCGCTGTTCAACGTGAAGCTGAGCAGCATCCCGGCCGGAACCACGAAGATGAAGCTCGACTGGGGCGACGGCTGGGTTCAGGACCTCTCCGGCAAGAACCAGACGCAGCGCGGGCTCATCCTGTACCGCAAGAACACCAACAGCAAGATCAGCGGCAAGGTGACCCTGAAGGTCCAGCTGTTCAACAAGTACGGCGCGACCAGCTGGATCAACGTCGGCACCACGAACGTCCTCAAGGACAGCTGGAAGCCGAAGGTGACGGTCACCAAGCCGAAGAAGGCGAACCGGATCAGCTCCTGGAAGACCGTCAAGGGCACGGTCAGCGACAAGGGCTCCGGCGTGCGGTTCGTGGGCGTCACCGTCGTCCGCATCACCACGTCGGGCAAGTACTACTGCCTGACCCCGAAGAAGAAGTGGAAGCGCTACACCACCGAGGCGCAGCTGCTGAAGCACTGCGCCAACGGCAAGAACGTGGCGAAGGTGTCGAAGGGCAAGTGGTCGCTGAAGGTGCCGGCCGGTGTGACCAAGGGCAAGATCGTGGTCCTGCCGTGGGTCTACGACTACGCCAACAACTACAAGGACACCTACCGTGAGGCCAAGCTCACGCGTAAGTGATTCGTAGTTTTTCGAAGAAGGGGCCGGCAACCGCCGGCCCCTTCTTTCACAGCTGGTAGGCGATGTCCGCGATGTGGTGATCGGCCAGCTCGTCCACCGGCGCCCAGGCCTCGTAGACGCCGCGCTCGTAGCAGCGGGCCCCGGTGAGGTTGACCCCCTCGCTCTCCGGCCGGAGCAGCCGCAGCCGGGCCCACGTCTCGTCCCGCTGCAACACCCAGGCCGGCACGCCACGCCACAGCGCCTGCTCGGCCCGCCGGCTCAGCGTCTGCACCGGATAGCGGGCCGCGCGGGTGAGCGCACGCACCCGGAACTCGCCCGGCGGGTCGGCGACCGCCTCGTACTCCTTGTCGTCGATCCGGCCGACCAGCCGGGCCGAGGCGGACGCGGTGCACGGAACGTACTCGCGGTCCGGGCTGGCCCCGGGGATCTCGCCGAGCAGGCCCCGCCAGCGCGGCCCGGCCAGCCGCAGCCATCCGTGCTGCTCCGGCTGATAGGTGTAGAGGACGACCTCGTCGCCGCCCGGCACGTACGCCAGCAGCTGCGCGTTCGCCGGGATCGGCAGGTCCGCGAAGCCGGCCGTCACGTACTCCGGGATCAGGTCGTCGGTGCTCGGCGAGAAGCCGGTGCCGAGCACCATCGCGCCGACCCGGGAGTGTGCCGGCAGGGCGGCCAGGCCGGGCTGCGCCGGAGCCGCCGGGACCTCGTAGTCGATCGGGTCGACGGCCCGCCAGCGCAGGGCGAACGTGACCTCCGATTCGGCCGCGCCGTCGGTGCGGAGCAGGGCCAGGTCGGCGGGGTCGCGCAGGTGTTCCAGGTCGCAGGAGCGGTAGCAGAAGCCGTACGGCAGCCAGCCGCCGAGATGACCGGCGACCTGTGCCGCAGAGAGGATCTTCGTCATCCGGGTGCCGCGCCGGATCGCCGCCGTGGCCCGGATCCGGCGCAGCTCCGGATCGTCCCGGTACGACACCGACTGGCTGCGGAGCTGAACCTGCGGCCAGGTCAGGTCACGGCGCAGCGGTGCCATCAGGGGTGGGTCGAGCGGGTCGGTGCCGAGCTCACTGTCCTCACCGGTCACGGTCACGCGGCGCAACCTAAGTGACTACGGTGGATATCGGATGAACTAACGGTTACCGGAAAATGCGACGTGCACAATGTCTCACATGTCTGCTGCCCCTTCGCCGTCGTCCTCGTCGTCCTCGACGCCCTCCGAGTCGCGCCGGGCGAAAGCCGCCCGCCGGGCCGGCGAGTTCCCGCCGGCGCCCGAACCGCTCGCGATCCCGGTCTTCGACAGCCACACCCATCTCGATCTGACCGTTCAGGAGGCCGGCGTCCCGGACGGCTCCGGCGGTGACCCGGTCGAGGCGCTGATCGCCGCCGCCGCGAAGAGCGGTGTGGACCGGCTCGTGCAGGTGGGCGTCGACGTCGACTCGTCCCGCTGGGGCGCCGAAGCGGCCGAGAGGTACCCGTCGGTGCTCGCCGCCGTCGCCCTGCACCCGAACGAGGCGCCCCGGCTGTCCGATCTGGACGAGGCGCTGCGGGAGATCGAGACACTGGCCGGCCGGCCGCGGGTGCGGGGCGTCGGGGAGACCGGGATGGACACGTTCCGTACCGGTGACGAGGGCCGGGTCGCGCAGGAGGAGAGCTTCCGGGCGCACATCGCGATCGCGAAACGGCACCGCAAGGCACTGATCATCCACGACCGGGACGCGCACGACGACGTGCTGCGGATCCTCGACTCCGAGGGCGCGCCGGACACCGTCGTCCTGCACTGCTTCTCCGGTGACGCCACGTTCGCCGCCGAGTGCGTGCGCCGCGGGTACTACCTGAGCTTCGCCGGGACCGTCACGTTCGCGAGCGCCGGCAACCTGCGCGACGCGGCCGCGATCACCCCGCCGGAGCAGATGATGGTGGAGACCGATGCGCCCTATCTCACTCCGGTGCCGTACCGGGGGCGGCCCAACGCGTCCTACCTGATCCCGCTCACCGTGCGGGCGCTGGCGGCGGCCCGGGGCGTGGACGCTGACGAGCTCTGCGCGACGATCTCCGCGACCGGGGACCGGGTCTTCGGCTCCTGGACCTGATCCGCCGCGACGGCCCTAGTCCTCCACCACCCACGCCACGGCGCCCAGTTCCCGGCTCAGCTGCTCCAGGTGGGTGGCGAAGGCGGCGGGCGCCGCGCGCAGCGGGCCCCGCGAGACCATCCGCACCGCCCAGCCGTGGCCGGGCGCGATGTTGTAGATCCGGTGGACCACCTGAGCGCCGCGCGGGTCGGGCTCCACGGTGGTGACCCCTCGGTACCACCACTCGCCCTGCTGGGTCACCGAGCGGGCCGCCCGGTCGACGGTCACGGTGATCCGGCTGCCGTCGCGGACCACCACGAACTCGTCGCCGTCCGACTCCTCGACCGAGCCCTCGGCGGCGATCGGGGACCGGCCACCGGGCCGCACGTCGAGCAGCACGGCCGCGACCTCGTCAGGCGCGGCCTCGACGACGCCGCGCAGCGTCAGCAGCTCAGTCATGACCTCATTCCTAGCTGGTCATGTCCAGCGCTCTAGGCTCATGCCATGGCTGACTCGACGAGCAATTCTCAACCTGGCATCGGGCCTGAGGCCGCCGGGTCGTCGGCCGGCGCGGGCATGCGAGGCCCCGGCCACGGTGAAAAAGGCTCGCTTCTCGGCCCGGCGGAGATCCGGGAACTCGCCGCACGCCTCGGCGTCGCGCCGACCAAGAAGCTCGGCCAGAACTTCCTGCACGATCCGAACACCATCCGGCGGATCGTGGCGGCGGCCGCCCTGCGCCCCGACGACGTGGCCCTGGAGGTCGGCCCCGGTCTCGGGTCGCTGACGCTGGGCCTGGCCGGCGCGGTGCGGCACGTGCACGCCGTGGAGATCGACCCGACCCTGGCGGCGGCACTGCCGGAGACGGTACGGGCGTCGCACCTCACCGTGCACCCGGCCGACGCGCTGCGGGTGACCGGCGGCATGTTCGACCCGGCGCCGACCATGCTCGTCGCGAACCTGCCCTACAACGTGGCGGTCCCGGTCGTCCTGCACCTGCTCGCCGAGCTGCCCACGCTGCGCGGCGGCCTGGTGATGGTGCAGAAGGAGGTCGCGGACCGGCTCGTCGCCGGTCCCGGCTCGAAGGTGTACGGGGTTCCGTCCGTGAAGCTGGCCTGGTACGCCGAGGCCAAGTCGGCCGGCAAGGTGCCGCCCGCGGTGTTCTGGCCGGTGCCCAACGTGGATTCCGGGCTGGTCGCGTTCACCCGCCGCGAGCCGCCGGCCGGGGCCGTTCGCACGGACGTCTTCGCGGTGATCGACGCGGCGTTCGCCCAGCGCCGCAAGACGCTGCGGGCCGCCCTCGCCGGCTGGGCCGGTGGCGCGGACCGGGCCGAGCAGGTGCTGCGCGCGGCCGGGGTGAGCCCGCAGGCGCGTGGCGAGTCGCTCACGGTGAGCGAGTTCGCCGCGATCGCGGCGGCAGCCAAAGTGTCGGTGCCCGGCGGTAAGCTCAGCCCGTCGGACGCGCAGCCCCAGGAGGTGGACTCATGACAGCCGAACCGCTCGGCCCGGTCGTGTGGGCCCCTGACCCGGTAAAGCAGCAGAAGGCCGGATACACGATCGAAGACGTCCTGTCCCTGCCTGACGAGGCGCCCCGTGTCGAGCTGTCGGATGGAGTCCTGCTGGTGGTTCCGTCGCCTACCGCCGGTCACCAGAGGCTCAACTGGCGCTTGGCGACCTGGCTCGAGCGCCATGTGCCGAAAGGGTTCGAGCCGCAGATGGCGGTGGGGGTGGTGATCGATCACACCAGCACCCTCGAGCCCGACGCGTTGATTCTCTACAGCCCGGTCGACCCCGGCCACCACTACTTCGGGCCGGACCAGGTCGTCGTCGCCGTCGAGATCGTCTCGCCGGGGACCAGGAAACGTGATCGCTTCGAGAAGCCCGGCGCCTACGCCGCGGCCGGCATCCAGCACTTCTGGCGGATCGAGCTGAACCCGGTGCACATCTTCGCCTATGACCTGGCGGGCGGCCGTTACGAACTCGTCGCGGATTCCGCGGAGGAGCTGGTCCTCGACCGGCCCTTCGAGATCCGGTTGCCGATCCGGGAACTCGCTTCGTGACCGAGGCGTGGGGGCCGGATGACGAGGGGCCACGTCCGCATCCCGGTCCGGTGCGGGTGCGAGTGCCTGCCAAGATCAATCTGCATCTCGGTGTCGGTCCGCTGCGGCCGGACGGCTATCACGAGCTGAACACCGTCTATCACGCGATCGGGCTCTTCGACGAGCTCACCGCGCGGCGGGGCGACACGCTCACGCTTACCATGGAGGGCGTCGGGGCCGGTGAGCTGGCGCTCGACGAGAGCAACCTGATCATCCGGGCTGCCCGGGCGCTCGCCGCACGGGCGCGGGTCCCGGCGTTCGCGCGGCTGCACCTGCGCAAGTCGATCCCGCTCGCCGGCGGCCTGGCCGGCGGCAGCGCCGACGCGGCCGCCGCGCTCATCGCGTGTGACGTGCTCTGGGGGCTGGGCATGTCCCGGGACGAGCTCGCCGAGGTCGGCGCGCAGCTCGGATCGGACGTGCCGTTCCTGCTGCACGGCGGGACGGCGCTCGGCACCGGCCACGGCGAGGCGGTCAGCCCGATCCTGGCCCGGCCCACCGCCTGGTACTGGGTGGTCGCGATCGCCGACGGTGGCCTCTCCACCCCGGCGGTCTACCGCGAGCTCGACGCGCTGCGTGCCGGCTCCTGGCCGCCGGCCCCGCTCAGCGGCCCGGACCAGTTGATGGCCGCGCTGCGCCAGCGCGACCCCGAGGTGCTCGGCGCCGCGCTCGGCAACGACCTGCAGGCGGCCGCGCTGTCGCTGCGCCCGCAGCTCGCCGACGTGCTGAAAGCCGGTCACGAGGCGGGCGCGATCGCCGGCATCGTCTCCGGCTCCGGGCCGACCTGTGTCTTCCTGGCCGCCGACGCCGGCCACGCCCAGCAGGTGGCGGCCGGGCTGAACGCGGCAGGTGTGTGCCGGGAGGCGGTCACCGCGCGCGGGCCGCAGCCCGGAGCGCGGGTAATCTAGACGCATCGTGGCCAACATCATCAACCTGGACCGGGTCAACAAGGGTTACGGCGCCGCCGGTCAGCTGCTCACCGACGTTTCTCTCGGCCTGGACGACGATGCCCGCATCGGCATCGTCGGCCTCAACGGCGCGGGCAAGTCCACCCTCCTGCGCCTGATCGCGAAGATCGAGGATCCGGACTCCGGCCGGGTCACCCACCGGCGTGACCTGCGGGTCGCGACGCTGCCGCAGAACCTCGCCCTCGACGCCGACCTCACCGTGCGTGACGTCGTGCTCGGCACCGCCTGGCTCGCCGAGGGCATGGGCGCCGAGCACGAGTGGGCCGGCGACGCCGGGGTCCGCACGATCCTGGACGGGCTCGGCATGGGCTACCTCGGTCTGGACACCCCGGTCGGGCCGATGTCCGGCGGCGAGCGCCGCCGGGTCGCCCTCGCCGCGCTGCTGGTCCGCGACAGCGACCTGCTGATCCTCGACGAGCCCACCAACCACCTCGACGTGGCGGGTGTCGACTGGCTCGCCAAGCACCTGCTCACCCGGCGCGGCGCGCTGCTCGTGGTCACCCACGACCGGTGGTTCCTCGACGAGGTCTGCACCGCGACCTGGGAGGTCGTGGACGAGCAGGTGTACACGTACGAGGGTGGTTACGCCGCCTGGACGCTGGCTCGCGCCGAGCGGCAGCGGGTCGCCGCCTCGATCGAGGCCCGCCGGCAGAACCTGCTCCGCAAGGAGATCGCCTGGCTGCGCCGGGGCCCGCCGGCCCGCACCTCGAAGCCGAAATTCCGGATCGACGCGGCGAACGAGCTGATCGCCGACGTCCCGCCGGTGCGGGACACGGTCAGCCTGCAGCGCCTGGCCACCACCCGGCTCGGCAAGCAGGTCTACGACCTGGAACAGGTCGAGCTCAACGCCGGCCCGAAGCCGATCTTCAAGAACCTCACGTTCCAGGTCGGCCCGGGTGACCGGATCGCCATCCTGGGCGCCAACGGCGCGGGCAAGACGACGCTGCTGCGGTTGCTGGCGGGCGTCACCAAGCCGGACGGCGGGCGTCTGGTCACCGGCTCGACGGTTCGTCCCGCGTTCCTCTCCCAGGAGCTCAAGGAGCTGCCCGGGCACCTGCGCCTGCTGGAGGCGGTGGAGGAGGTCGCCAAGCGGGTGAAACTGGGCGACCGGGAGCTCTCCGCCGGTCAGCTCGCCGAGGTGTTCGGCTTCACCGACAAGCGGATCTGGACGCCGGTCAGCGACCTCTCCGGTGGTGAGCGCCGGCGCCTGCAGATGCTGCGCCTGCTCGCCACCGAGCCGAACGTGCTGCTGCTCGACGAGCCGACGAACGACCTGGACACCGACACCCTGGCCTCGCTGGAGGACCTGCTCGACTCCTGGCCGGGCACGATGGTGGTGGCCAGCCACGACCGTTACCTGGTGGAGCGGGTGACCGACCAGGTCTACGGGATGTTCGGCGACGGTCGCCTCGTGCACCTTCCGGGTGGTATCGACGAATACCTCGACCGGGTGACACAGCCGGGCGCTCCGGCCGTACCCGGGAAGGAACCGCAAGCGGCTCCGGCCGCGACTGGCCTCTCCGCGGGTGAGTTGCGCCAGGCTCGCAAGGATCTTTCCCGGCTGGAACGCCAGATGGACAAGCTGGCCGAGAAGGAATCCAAGATCAACGAAAAGCTGGCCGAGCACGGCAGCGACTACGAGAAGATCGTGGAGTTCGAGGCGCAGCTGAAGGCCGTCCGGGACGAGAAGGACCAGGCCGAGATGGAGTGGCTCGAACTCGCGGAAAAGGTGGGGGATAGCTGATCCGGGGGGTGTGCCTGCGCCCTTGTCACCGATACGCGAGAATCGGTACGACTACACCTGACCTTGGAGACGGACGGACAGTATGGCCTCGCACATTCCGGTCAACCATCCCCTGCGGCCGATCTACCGGGTGGCTGGCTTCATCGCCGGCGCCTACCTCGTGGTCTTCGGCGTCCTGGGCGCGATCCAGACCGCCGGGGAGCCGTTCGCGAACGAGACGGGCATCCGGGTCCTCGGCCAGGAGACCAACATGCTCTCCTCGATCATTCACATCGTGGTCGGCGGCCTGGTGCTGCTCGGCGCGGCGATCGGCAAGAACCTCGACGTCGCGATCGACAAGTACTTGGGCTGGGCGCTGCTGGTGCTCGGCAGCTACGCGCTGGCGACCATCCGCACCGACGCGAACTTCCTGGGCTACAGCATGTCCACCGTGATCGTGACCTACCTGGCCGGCCTGCTGCTGATCACGATCAGCCTGTACAGCAAGGTCGTCCCGGAGTCGCAGGCCGGCGCGCCGCGTCAGGTCCGCGAGGGGCGCACCGCCTGATCGTCCCGTTGACCCCGCAAGGTGCGACTCAGCGCACCTTGCGGGTCAGCAGGCCCGGCTTGGTCTCCAGATGGGACAGGCCGTTCCAGGCCAGGTTGACCAGGTGCGCGGCGACCATCTCCTTCTTCGGCCGCTGCGCCTCCCGCCACCACTGGCCGACCAGCGCCACCATCCCGACCAGCGCCTGTGAGTAGAGCTCGGCGAACTTCGGGTCGATGCCCCGGCTCTTGAACTCGGCGCCGAGGATGTGCTCCACCTGGTGCGCGATGTCGTTCATGACGCTGGAGAAGTTGCCCGAGGCGGAGAGCACCGGCGACTCGCGAACCAGCACCCGGAACCCGTGCGGCTCGTCGTCGATGTAGTCGAGCAGCGCGAGCGCCGCCTGTTCCAGCAGCTCCCGGGGGTGCCCCGCGGTCAACGCCGCGGCGATCCGGTCGAGCAGCGTCCGCACCTCGCGGTCCACGACCACCGCGTACAGGCCTTCCTTGCCGCCGAAGTGCTCGTAGATGACCGGCTTGGACACCTTCGCCCGGGCCGCCACCTCCTCGACGCTCGTGGCGTCGAAGCCGCGCTCGGCGAAGAGCTGGCGTCCTATCGCGATCAGCTGCTCCCGGCGCTGAGCGGCCGGCATCCGGACGCGCGGGGAGCGGTCGGCGCTTTCCGTCTGATCTTTCACCTAGCCATCCTGACAGGAATGGCATGCGGGGGGTCTTGAAGGTGGAGATCGAGGCGGGCCAGAATTGCTGCATGACTACTGAACATGAAGCAGGTAGCGCTATGACCAGCATGCGCGCCGAGGTGCGCCGGCTGCGGGTCGATCCAGGGCTGTCACGCGCGCAGCTGATGAGGATGTTCGGCGTCAGCAACGCGACCCTGACGGACTGGTTACGCGGTGTTGAGCCGCCGGAGTGGACCCGGCGGCCCAACGCGAAAGATCACCTTCGAGACGAAGCGATCAGGCTCCGTACCGATGGTTGGTCTCTCAACGACATCGCGACACGATTGGGTGTCGCGAAGTCGACGGCATTCGCCTGGGTTGGGCACATTCCGCTCGATCCCGACAGTGCCCGCGCCAGGGAAAAGCGAGAACTGGCGAAGAAGCGGACCGCGGGGAGATGGGACGAGTTCAGGGCGGATCGCGATCGGCGTCAGGCTGAGGTGTGGGAGCAGGCGGCAGGTGATGTCGATGCTCTCTCGGATCGGGACGTGCTGCTGTTGGGAGCCGTGGCTTACTGGTGCGAGGGCAGTAAGTCGAAGCCGTGGGCGAGGGATGACCGCTTGACATTCATCAACAGCGACCCGGGGCTTTGTGGCCTCTTCCTGCGTTTTCTCCAGTTGGGGGGATATGGTGCCGACGATCTGAAGTATCGCTTGAGCATCCATGAGACCGCCGACGCTGACAAAGCCACCGAATGGTGGTCGACGCGGCTGGGTCTTCCGCGAGATCGGTTCCGCCGTCCGACGATCAAGAAGCATGTCCCCCGCACCCGCCGGGCCAACACCGGCGATGACTACCACGGGTGTTTGATCATCGAGGCTCCACGGTCCCGCTTGCTGTACTGGCGGATGGAGGGTGTGATGCAGGCGGTCGCCCGAGAGGCTTCGTCCGCTTTCCCGGTACCAGGAGAGGGACGCTAGGCTGTCTCCAGCACTATTCGGCCGTGGTGTAATTGGCAACACTCTTGGTTTTGGTCCAAGCTTTCCGGGTTCGAGTCCTGGCGGCCGAGCAATTTCTGTGGTATGTGCCCAAGGCTGGGGTGGGATGCCGTCCCAGCGCGACGCCACCGCAATCTAATGGAGTTCACGCGTGAGCCAGGCCCCCAGCCGTACCGTTGTCGTCCTCGCCGCTGGTGAGGGGAAGCGGATGAAGTCCGCGACGCCCAAGGTTCTTCAGCCGCTGCTCGGGCGCACCCTGCTGGGGCACGTCCTGGCCGTCGCGTCCGCGATCCGCACCGATCGCACGCTCGTCGTCGTCGGGCACAAGGCCGACCAGGTCGGCGCGTTCCTCGCCGAGGCCGCGCCGGAGGCCACCCCGGTCCTGCAGGCCGAGCAGAACGGCACCGGCCACGCCGTGCGGATCGCCCTCGACGCGGCGCCCGAGCTGACCGGCACCGTGGTGGTGCTCAGCGGCGACGTGCCGCTGCTGCGCCCGGAGACGGTCGAGGCGCTGCTCGCCACCCACGAGCGGGCCGGCGCCGCGGCGACCGTGCTGGGCGCCGAGGTCACCGACCCGACCGGTCTCGGCCGGCTCGTGCGGGACGCGGACGGCAACCTGGAGCGGATCGTCGAGCAGAAGGACGCCACCGACGAGCAGCGGCGGATCCGGGAGATCAACTCCGGGATCTACGCGTTCGACGCGGTGCTGCTGCGGGAGGCGCTGGGCAAGCTGTCGACCGACAACGCGCAGGGCGAGGAGTACCTCACCGACGTCTTCGGGATCCTGGCCGGCCAGGGTCACCCGGTCGCGGTCGAGATCGCCGAGTTCGCGTACGAGACGCTCGGCTGCAACGACCGGGCCGAGCTCTCCCGGCTGCGGGTGCTGATGCGCGATCGGGTGAACGAGGCCTGGATGCGTTCCGGCGTGCTGCTGCTGGACCCGGCGACCACCTGGATCGACGTGACAGCGACCCTGGCGCCGGACGCCGTGGTCGACCAGAACTCGCAGATCTCCGGCACCACGTCGGTGGCGACCGGCGCGGTGATCGGCCCGGACACCACGCTGGTGGACACGGTGGTCGCCGAGGGCGCCACGGTGCTGCGGACGCACGCGATCGGCGCGGAGATCGGGCCGGCGGCGACCGTGGGGCCGTACTCCTACCTGCGGCCGGGCACCCGGCTGGGGCGCAAGTCGAAGGTCGGCGGTTTCGTCGAGACCAAGAACGCCGAGCTGGGCGACGGCGCGAAGGTGCCGCACCTGTCGTACGTGGGTGACGCGTCGATCGGCGCGAGCGCCAACATCGGCGCCGGCACGATCTTCGCGAACTACGACGGGGTCAAGAAGAGCCGGACCACGGTCGGCGAGGCCGCGTTCGTCGGCTCGGACACGGTGCTCATCGCGCCGGTGACGGTCGGCCCCGGCGCGTACGTGGCGGCCGGCAGCGCGATCGCCAAGGATGTTCCGGCGGGTGCCCTCGGTGTGACCCGCGCGCAGCAGCGCAACGTGGAAGGCTGGACCGAGCGCCGCCGTCCCGGGACGGTGTCCGCGAAAGCCGCGGCGCGGGCTGCGGATATCACCCCTGAGCAGGACTGATCCAGCGGGGGTGAGCCATCCCACCCGGCGGCCGTGAAACGTGGCGGTTACGTTCTCGCAAGGGATACTTCACTGCGAACCCACCCCCTAATCAACGGGAGCAGCGAGCCGATGGGCAGCATCGTCGCCGAGAACCGTAAGAGTTTGATGCTCTTCTCCGGCCGGGGATTCCCGGAACTGGCGGAGGAGATCGGACAGGTGCTCGGCGTCGCGCCGACGCCGTCGGACTCGTACGAGTTCGCCAATGGTGAGATCTTCGTCCGGTTCAAGGATTCGGTTCGCGGGTCCGACGCCTTCGTGGTCCAGTCGGTCACCGAGGGCGTGAACCGCTGGGTCATGGAGACGCTGATCATGATCGACGCGTTGAAGCGTGGGTCGGCGAAGCGGATCACCGTGGTCCTGCCGTTCTACCCGTACTCGCGGCAGGACAAGAAGCACCGCGGCCGGGAGCCGATCTCCGCGCGCCTGGTGGCGGACCTGCTGAAGACCGCCGGCGCGAACCGGATCCTCACTGTCGACCTGCACACCGCGCAGATCCAGGGCTTCTTCGACGGCCCGGTGGACCACCTGTTCGCGATGGACATCCTGGCCGACTACGTGCAGAAGAAGTTCGCCGGCCGCCCGATGACAGTGGTGGCGCCGGACTCCGGCCGGGTGCGGGTCGCCGAGCGGTGGACCGACCGGCTGGGCGGCTGCCCGCTGGCCTTCATCCACAAGACCCGTGACCCGCTGAAGCCGAACCAGGTGGTGGCGAACCGCGTGGTCGGCGAGGTCGAGGGCCGGGTCTGCCTGATCGTCGACGACATGATCGACACCGGCGGGACGATCACCAAGGCGGCGGACATCCTCTTCGAGGAGGGCGCGGCCGACGTGATCGTGGCGTCCACCCACGCGCTGCTCTCCGACCCGGCGACCGAGCGGCTGAAGAACAGCCGGATCAGCGAGCTGGTGGTGACGAACACGCTGCCGCTCTCGCCGGAGAAGCGGCTCGACAAGATCACTGTGTTGTCGATCGCCCCGCTGCTGGCCCGCGCGATCCGTGAGGTGTTCGACGACGGCTCGGTGACCACTTTGTTCGGTGGCCTCAGCTGATCCGGTGGTAACGGAGAACGCCCGTCTGTGACGGGCGTTTTCTCATGTGGCGCGAGTTGCCGCGACAGGGTGCTTTTTACGCAGACGCCGCCAGCAGAGGCGGACCCGCCGACCGGTGCGCGATCGTGGCAGGTAAGCTAGTGCGGTTGCCACGGCGAGGGTGCCTCGTGGTCTGCTGGGGTTTCGCAGTCCACTCGAGGTGCCGTCATCGACGCGGTGCTCCGGGCCTGTGCCCAGCGCGCCTTCGCCCGGCAGCGCCGACGACGGTCCCAGCGCCGTCGGCGGCCACACCGCACGTCCTGCCGGATACCGCAGCCGCAGACTTAGACGCAGCCCGCATCGAGAAGTTTCAGGAGTTTCCCCGTGTCCGAGGTAAAGATCAGCGCCGAGCCCCGTACCGAGTTCGGCAAGGGTGGTGCCCGCCGCACGCGCCGGGCCGGCCTGGTGCCAGCCGTTCTCTACGGCCACGGCGAGAAGCCGCAGCACATCGCGCTGCCCGCCCGTGAGTTCGCCGCCGCCATCCGGCACGGTGGGCTCAACCAGATTTTCACGATCGACATCGCGGGCAACGCCGCCGCGACGCTGGCCCTGCCGAAGGCGATCCAGCGTGACCCGATCAAGGACACCTACGAGCACATCGACCTGCTCATCGTGAAGCGCGGCGAGAAGATCCAGGTGGACATCCCGGTGACCCTGGTCGGCGAGGCCGCCAAGAACACCCTGATCGTGCACGAGTCGAACACCGTCTCGGTGGTCGCCGAGGCGCTGCACCTGCCGTCCGAGCTGGAGCTCTCGATCGAGGGTCTCGAGGCCGGCGCGCGGCTCACCGCCGGCGACGTGAAGCTGCCGCAGGGCACCGAGCTCGCGGTCGAGGCCGACCTGGTGCTCGCGATGATCACCGCGGCCCAGAGCACCACCCAGGCCGAGGACGACGCGGCCGCCGCCGAGGCGGAGGGCGAGAGCGCCGCGGAGTAAGTCTGACGCGCGCAGCGGTAAGCCAGGAATCAGGGAAAGTGCCACGGCACTTTCCCTGATTCGTATCTGCCCCTGATTCGTATGGTGCCCTGATCAGTAAGTGGAGGGTCGAAGTGAGCGACGACGCACCCTGGCTGGTGGTCGGCCTGGGGAACCCCGGCAAGGAGTACGCGGGCAACCGGCACAACGTCGGATTCATGGTCGCCGACCTGCTGGCGTCCCGGATCGGCGGCAAGTTCGGCCGGGCGAAGCGGGCGCAGGGCGAGATGGCCGAGGGCCGTCTGGGCATGGGTGGCCCGAAACTGGTCATCCTGAAGCCGCTGACCTATATGAACCTGTCAGGTGCTCCGGTGGTGGCGTTGTCGCAGTTCTTCAAAGTCCCCGTGGCGAATGTGATCGCGGTGCATGATGAGCTGGATGTGCCGTTCGGACAGGTGCGTGCCAAGCGGGGCGGTGGCGAGGGCGGTCACAATGGACTGCGCTCGATGTCGAAATCGCTGGCGACCAAGGAGTACGCGCGGGTGCGTTTCGGGATCGGGAGGCCGCCGGGCCGGCAGGATCCGGCCGACTACGTGCTCTCCGACTTCTCCGGTGCGGAGCGCAAGGAGTTGGACTTCCTGGTGGACCGGGCAGCCGACGTCACCGAGGCGATCGTTCTCGAGGGCGTCGAGTGGGCGCAGAACAAGTACCACGGAAGCTGACACTCTGGCGATTTGTCCGCCTTGTCATACCGTGACGCGTTCCGCCATCCGTCCGTTGGTCACACGGGTGCACGCATCGGGTGACGGGGGGTCGGCGGAAGATGTCTCAGGACGTGTCGTCGACCGAGTGCGCCGCACCGAAGAATCCCGACACCGAGCCTGCCGCTCCGAAGAACCCCGACACCGAGCCCGCGGCGCCGAAGAACCCCAACGCGGGACCGTGGAGCCGGATCCCGGTGCCGGGGGCGCCGCTCAGCCCGCCCCCGGCCGGAGCCGAGGCGCGGGCCGCTGACAACAAACGGGCCGCTGACAACAAATCAGAGGCGCGGGTCCCTGACAGCGCGTCCGAGGCCCGGGCCCGTAACAACGCGATCGAGCGACACTGGTCGGACCGGCCCAATCGCTCCCAGGCGACCCGCCCGGCCAGCCGGCCGTTCGTCCGCAACCGCGGCCGGCACGCCGCGATGTCCCGGCGTCAGCTCTGGGAGCGCCGGTACGTCTGGTCGCTCGTCGTCTCCGACCTGACCGCCGGGGTGGCCGCCGGCGTGGCGACGTTCATGGTCCGCTTCGGGGACGCGGTGACGCAGTACAACCGCGCCTACACCTTCTTCTCCGCGCTGCTGCCGGTCCTGCTCCTGCTGGTGCTCGCGGTCTCCCGGGCGTACGAGCGGCGCTATCTGTTCGTCGGCAGCGACGAGTACCAGCGGGTGCTCCGGGGCGGTGTCGGGCTGATCGCGGGAGCGGCCGTCGTCTCGTACGCGCTGAGCCTGGATCTCGCCCGGTCCTACGTGCTCGTCGCGCTGCCGGGGGCCATCGCGGCCGTCGTCGTGCTCCGGTTCCTGCTGCGCAAGCGGCTGCACCTGGCCCGCAGCCGCGGCGAGAACCTCCGCCGGGTGATCGTTGTCGGACATGAGCTATCAGTGATCGGAATCACCCGGCAGTTGCGCCGGGAGCGGTACCACGGCCTCGAGGTGGTCGGCGCCTGCCTGCCGCCGGACGCCGACGGGATCGGCGTCGCCGGTCTGACCGTCTACGGCACGTTCGACGAGGTGGCGAGCGCGGTCGAGCAGGCCGACGCGGACACCGTGGTGGTGCTCAGCTGCCCCGAACTGGACGGCGCCGCGGTGCGCCGGCTGGCCTGGCAGCTGGAGCGTGACGAGGTCGATCTCGTGGTGGCCAGCGCGCTGGTCGATGTGGCCGGTGCGCGGACCACGATTCGCCCGTTCGATGGACTTCCCATGCTGCACGTCGAACATCCCCGGCTGCACGGCGGATCGCGCCTGGTCAAGGACGTGTTCGATCGTTTAGGTGCGCTGGCCTTGCTGATCGTTGCCGGTCCGGTGCTGCTGGGCGTGGCGCTCTGCGTGGGACTCACGTCACGTGGCCCGGTACTCTTTCGCCAAGTGCGCGTGGGACGTGACGGCCGAGAATTCCGGATCTTCAAGTTCCGCAGCATGTACCTCGACGCCGAGGCTCGCCTGGGCGAACTGAGGCATCTCAACGAGCACGACGGTGTGCTCTTCAAAATGCGCGACGATCCGCGGGTCACCCCGGTCGGTCGGTGGCTGCGCCGGTTCTCGCTCGACGAGCTCCCGCAGTTGCTGAACGTCCTGCTGGGGCAGATGTCGCTGGTCGGCCCGCGGCCCCCGCTTCCGATGGAGGTCGCCGCTTACGCCGACGACGTGCGGCGGCGGCTGGCGGTCAAGCCCGGCATGACCGGTCTGTGGCAGGTGTCCGGGCGCTCGGACCTCTCCTGGGAGGAGGCGGTCCGACTCGACCTGCGCTATGTCGAGAACTGGTCCCTGAGCCTCGATCTGGTGATCCTGCTCAGGACCGTGACCGCGGTGGTGCGGTCGTCCGGGGCGTACTGAGTCCGGGCCTGCTCGCCGAGCAGGGCCGGCACTGGGCGAAAGCCGAGGAGGAGCGAGACGATGGGCGAGCAGACGAAGACGTCGGCACGCATTGCGGGGCCGAGGGACGCCGGCGAGGGCGGCTCGCCGCCGGTCATCGACGCGGCTTTCGCCCGCTGGCTCGCGGACCGCGCCGGCCAGGAGCTTCTCCGGGTCCGTGCCGAGATCGGGTACGCGGATCCGAAAGCCCTCAAGGCCGCCGGTGACCAGGCCGCGCACGATCTGCTGAAAACCGAGCTCGCCCGCTGGCGGCCCGCCGACGCCGTCCTCTCCGAGGAGGACGAGCACTCCCGGGTGGCCTGGCAGGAGGGTGTCGCCCGGCCGGACCGCCTGGGCGCCTCGCGGGTCTGGATCGTGGACCCGCTGGACGGCACCCGGGAGTTCTCCGAGGAGGGCCGCACCGACTGGGCCGTGCACGTGGCGCTCTGGACCGCCGACTCGTCCAATCCGGCCTGCCTGGCGTCCGGCGCGGTGGCGATGCCGGCCCAGCACCGGACGTTCGCGACGGACAAGCCCCCGGCGTACCCGCCGATGCCGCTGGAGTCGGCGACCGGCGGCGCGATCCGGATCGCGGCCAGCCGGACCCGGCCGCCCGCGTTCGTGACAGCCCTCGCCGAGGAGATCGGCGCCGAGCTGGTCCCGATGGGCTCGGCCGGTGTGAAGATCGCCGCGGTGATCAGCGGTGAGGCCGACGCGTACGTGCACGCCGGCGGCCAGTACGAGTGGGACTCGGCCGCGCCGGTCGCTGTGGCCCTCGCCACCGGCCTGCACGCGTCCCGCATCGACGGCACCCCGCTGGCCTACAACCAGGGCGACCCGAAGTTACCTGACCTGGTCGTTTGTCGTAAGGATCTCGCTCCTCGGTTGCTTGCTGCGTTGCAGAAGCATCTTCCGACACAATGACGAGTCGGCACCAAACAAGCAGGGTGAACACCGGAGAAAGGTCTGGGGACTGAGCCCATGAGCCAGACGAAGCCCTACCGCGTCTCTCATCTGGATGCGCTCGAAGCCGAGAGCATCTTCATCATGCGGGAGGTGATGGCCGAGTTCGAGCGCCCAGCGCTGCTCTTCTCCGGCGGCAAGGACTCGATCGTGATGCTCCGCCTCGCGGAGAAGGCGTTCGCCCCCGGGCGGATCCCGTTCCCGGTCATGCACGTCGACACCGGCCACAACTTCCCCGAGGTCCTGGAGTACCGGGACCGGCGGGTGGCCACGCTCGGCCTGAACCTGGTGATCGCCAGCGTGCAGGAGGCGATCGACACCGGCCTGGTCCGCGAGCTGCCGGACGGCACCCGCAACCGGATCCAGACTCCGGTGCTGCTGGCCGCCCAGGAGAAGTACCGCTTCGACGCGCTCTTCGGCGGCGCCCGCCGTGACGAGGAGAAGGCGCGGGCCAAGGAGCGGATGTTCAGCTTCCGCGACGACTTCGGCCAGTGGGACCCGAAGAACCAGCGGCCCGAGCTCTGGTCGCTCTACAACGGGCGGCACCACCCCGGCGAGTCGATCCGGGTGTTCCCGCTCTCCAACTGGACCGAGCTGGACGTCTGGCACTACATCGCCAAGGAGCAGATCCCGCTGCCGAGCATCTATTACGCGCACGACCGCGAGGTCGTCGAGCGCAACGGGATGTTCTACGCGGTCAACGAGTTCATCCGGCTCCGCGACGGCGAGACCTCCGAGGTGCGCCGGGTGCGCTACCGCACGGTCGGCGACGCCTCGCAGACCGCCGCGGTGCTCTCCGAGGCGGACACCGTCGAGAAGGTGATCGACGAGGTCGCCGCCACCCGGATCACCGAGCGCGGCGCCACCCGCGGCGACGACCGGGTGTCCGAGGCCGCGATGGAAGACCGTAAGCGAGAGGGTTACTTCTGATGAGCCAGGCAGTTCTCGAGCCGGAAGCCGCCGCCGGGCGTGGCATGGACCTGCTGAGGTTCGCCACCGCCGGAAGCGTGGACGACGGCAAGTCGACGCTCATCGGGCGGCTGCTGTTCGACACCAAGACGATCTTCGAGGACCAGCTCGAGGCCGTGGAGAGCGCCAGCGCGTCGCGCGGCGACGAGTACACGAACCTCGCGCTGCTCACCGACGGCCTGCGGGCCGAGCGGGAGCAGGGCATCACGATCGACGTGGCGTACCGGTACTTCGCCACCCCGCGCCGCAAGTTCATCATCGCGGACACCCCGGGGCACATCCAGTACACCCGGAACATGGTCACCGGCGCCTCCACGGCCGACCTGGCGCTGATCCTGGTCGACGCCCGCAAGGGCCTGGTCGAGCAGTCCCGCCGCCACGCGTTCCTGACCAGCCTGCTGCGGGTGCCGCACCTGGTGCTCTGCGTGAACAAGATGGACCTGGTCGACTGGGACAAGGAGGTCTACGACCGGATCGCCGACGAGTTCACCTCGTTCGCCGCGAAGCTGGACGCCCCGGACCTGACGATCATCCCGATCTCGGCGCTCAACGGCGACAACATCGCCTCCCGGTCGGACAAGAGCCCGTGGTACGAGGGCCCGTCCCTGCTGCACCACCTGGAGCACGTGCACATCGCCAGCGACCGCAACCTGGTCGACGTCCGGTTCCCGGTGCAGTTCGTGATCCGCCCGCAGTCCACCACCGTGACCGACTACCGGGGTTACGCCGGTCAGGTCGCCTCCGGCATCCTCAAGCCCGGCGACGACGTGCTCGTCCTGCCGTCCGGCCTGACCAGCAAGATCGCGTCGATCGACACCGCCGACGGGCCGGTCGAGGAGGCCTTCCCGCCGATGTCGGTGACGGTCCGGCTGACCGACGAGATCGACATCTCGCGCGGTGACATGATCTGCCGGCCGAACAACGCGCCGGCCGTCGCGCAGGACATCGAGGCGATGATCTGCTGGATGGACGAGTCGGCGCCGCTGCGCGTCGGCGGGAAGTACACGATCAAGCACACCACCCGGACCGCGCGGACCGTGATCCGCGGCGTGCAGTACCGGCTGGACGTGAACACGCTGCACCGGGACGAGTCGGCCGGTGAGCTCGCGCTCAACGAGATCGGCCGGATCAAGCTGCGGACCACCGTGCCGCTGCTGGCGGACGAGTACCGCCGCAACCGGACGACCGGTGGCTTCATCCTGATCGACGAGGGCACCAACCGTACGGTCGGCGCCGGCATGATCATCGAAGCCCGATAAGCGGGCTGCGTACCGTCGCCCAGACGATCTTGCCGTTCTCCGCGGGCACCGCGCCCCAGGAGGCGGCCGTCTGATCCACCGTCCGCAGGCCCCGGCCCCGCTCGTCGAGCGGCAGGTCGGGGCGCGGGCGGGCCGGGCTCGACAACAGCCGCGGCAGCGCCGGATCGCCGTCGGCCACCGCCAGATGCAGGCCCGAGCCGCGCCGGGTCACCACCACGTGGATCTCCGTGCCGGCGTGCTCGACCGCGTTCGTCACCAGCTCGGACATCACCAGCCGGCTCGGGTGCAGCAGACGCGCCAGTCCCCAGGACAGGCAGGCGTCACTGACCAGGTTGCGCGCGGCGCTCGGCGCGTCGGTGTCCGGCGTCAGCGTGGCCGTGAGCCGCTCGCTGCCGGGGATCCGGCCGGCCAGCGCCACCCGGGCCTGCCGCACCTTCGCGTACACCGGCAGGAACCGGCCCACTCCCAGGCCCTGCATGCGGTCCGCCAGCGGCAGGTCGGGCGGCACGCAGAGCGCCACCGGCACGGGCGGGATCAGGGCCGCGGCGGCGTGCTGAGCGGTGACCCAGGTCGGTGCGCTCTCGCTACGCGGGTCGAGCAGGCCGGTGAGGTCCACGATCAGCGCGTCCGGATGCTCGGTGAAGCATCGGCGCAGTGTCACCGAGGCGGTGAGCCGGAGCTTGTCGTCCCAGGGGCCACGGACAGTGAGAAGAGAGACGGCGGCGTCCGCCGCGGCGTCCAGGCGGATCGAAACACCGGGCTCGATGTCATCGGAGAGATACGGTGGGCTGACCCCCATGCCGCTCACGATAGACGCGTGGCTGCCGCCCGGCCCCTGGTCTCGCTCCTGTGGGTGATCGGCTGAAAGGCCTACCCCACCCCCTGATCAGTGGCGGTGCCGGCCCTCGTCGTCGGTCATCTCGTCGATCGCCTCGGTGATCGCGCCGGTGATGTCACCGGACGGCACGGCGATCGCCTCCACCTCGTCGTGCAGCCGGGACTCGGAGGTGCGCTCCGGCTCGGGCGCGGTGGCCCCGCCGGCGAAGCCGAACTCGTTCGGCTCGTTGGTCTTGACGTTGCGGTCCTGCGGTTCGCTGGTCATGGAGGCGCCATACCCACCGCAGGACCTCGTAAAGCCTCTAGATCCTGGTCGCGCCCGGCCCGGCCACCGCGACCCAGCTGGCCGGAGCGGTGAAGCCGTGCTTCTCGTACGCGGCGGCGACCGCCGCGGCGGTGGCGTCGGCCCGGTCCGCGTCGATCAGGGCGAGCACGCAGCCGCCGAAGCCGCCGCCGGTCATCCGGGCGCCGTACGCGCCGGCGTCCAGCGCGGCCTCCACCGCCACGTCCACCTGGGCCACGGTGATCTCGAAGTCGTCCCGCATCGAGGCGTGCGAGGCGGTCAGCAGCGGGCCGATCTCCCGGACCCGGCCGTCGCGCAGCAGGGCGACGGTGTCCAGGACACGCTGGTTCTCCGTGACGATGTGCCGGGTCCGGCGGACCAGCACGTCGTCGCCGAGGCGATCGAGCGCGGCCGGCAGGTCGGCGGTGGCGACGTCGCGCAGGGCCGGCACGCCCAGCAGGGCCGCAGCCTCCTCGCAGCTCTTGCGGCGTGCGCCGTACTCGCCGTCGACGTGCTGGTGCGGCGCGTTGCTGTTGATCACCAGGATGGCCAGCCCCTCGGCGGCCAGGTCGAACGGGATCTGCTCGACCTCGTACGACCGGCAGTCCAGGAACAGCGCCTTGCCGTCCTGGCAGCGGATCGAGGCCGACTGGTCCATGATCCCGGTGGGCGCTCCGACGTACACGTTCTCGGCGCGCTGGGCGATCGCCGGGCGTTTCTCCACCGGCAGGTCCAGGCCACCGAGGTCGACCAGCGCGGTGAGCACCGCCGATTCCAGAGCGGCGGAGGAGGAGAGACCGGAGCCGAGCGGCACGTCCGAGTCGATCGCGATGCGCACCGGCGGGACCTCGAAGCCGGCCTCCTGGAGCGCCCAGACCACGCCGGCGACGTAGGCGCCCCAGCCGGTGACCTCGGAACGGGCCGGCTTCCCGAAGCTGACCGGCTCGTTGATGAGCGTGGAGCAGACGTGCCAGCGCCCGTCCGGTGACGGACCGACCGCCGCGACGGTCCGCTGCGGCAGGGCGAAGGGGAGCACGAAGCCGTCGTTGTAGTCGGTGTGCTCGCCGATCAGGTTGACCCGGCCGGGAGCGGCCCAGAGGCCGGCCGGCTCGGCGCCGTAGGCCGCCGTGAAGACCTCCGTGACGCTCATGCCACGTGCTTCCGGTAGAAGGTCCAGGCGTCGCCGATCATCGCCTGCAGGGTGTTCTTCCGCGGCACCCAGCCGAGCTCGGTGCGGGCGCGCTCGGAGGAGGCGACCAGCGTCGCCGGGTCGCCGTCGCGGCGCGGGGCGATCTCCACCGGGATCGCCGCGCCGGTGACCTCGCGGGCGGCCTCGACGACCTGCTTGTTGGAGAAGCCGTTGCCGTTGCCCAGGTTGTAGATCTTGTGCTCGCCGGCCACCGTCGCGTCCAGCGCCAGCAGGTGGGCCCGGGCCAGGTCCTCGACGTGGATGTAGTCGCGCACGCAGGTGCCGTCGATGGTGGGGTAGTCGTCACCGAAGAGCTGCAGCTTCTCCCGCTTGCCGGCGGCGGCCTGCAGGGTGATCGGGATGAGGTGGGTCTCCGGGTCGTGCCGCTCGCCGATCTCGTGGCCGTCGTTGATGTACGCCCCGGCCACGTTGAAGTAGCGCAGCGAGACGGCGGCCAGGCCGTGTGCGAACGTCTCCGAGGTCAGCGCCAGGTCGAAGGTGAGCTTCGTCGACCCGTACGTGCTGGTGGGGGCCTTGATCGAGGCCTCGGTGATGGGCAGCTCGACCGGGTTGCCGTAGACCGCCGCGGTGGACGAGAAGATCACCCGGGGCACCTTGGCGGCGCGGATCGCGTCCAGCAGGGCGAGCGACTTCACCACGTTCTCGTGCCAGTACAGCTCCGGCTTGGCCATCGACTCGCCGGCCGCGATCAGCCCGGCGAAGTGCAGCACCGCGTCGAAACCGGCGTCCGGGGTGAGGACCTGCGCGGCGTCGGCGATGTCGGCCTCGACGAAGGTGGCGTCCGGGGCGACGGCCGCACGGAAGCCGGTGCGAAGGTTGTCGAGGACGACCACCTCGTGGCCGGCGTCCAGCAGTAGCCTGCTGGTCACGCTGCCGACGTAGCCGGCGCCGCCGGTGACGAGCAGTTTCATTGCTCAGACCCTTTCGCTAGTGAAGACGATCATAGAATCCTCCACAAACGCTCATAAGTCAACAGGTTCGAACATCGGCGCGATCCGGTGGGGGATTCGCGGTTACCGGGGAGAGGCTGACACAATGGCGGCCATGTCCGACGTTGCCCGCCGCCCGCGTGTGCTTTCCGGCATTCAGCCGACCGCCGACTCCTTCCACCTCGGCAACTATCTGGGCGCCGTGCGCAACTGGGTGGCGATGCAGAACACGCATGATGCCTTCTACTGCGTGGTCGACCTGCACGCGATCACCATGGGGCACGACCCGGTGGCTCTGCGCAACCGTACTCGCGTCTCGGTGGCGCAGCTGCTCGCGCTCGGCCTGGACCCGGAGCTCTGCACGCTGTTCGTGCAGTCGCACGTCCCCGAGCACGCGCAGCTCGGCTGGGTGCTCAGCTGCATCACCGGTTTCGGTGAGGCCAGCCGGATGGTCCAGTTCAAGGACAAGTCGGCGAAAGCCGGTCAGGACAGCACCTCCGTCGGCCTCTTCACGTACCCGATCCTGCAGGCCGCGGACATCCTGCTCTACCAGGCCGACCAGGTCCCGGTCGGCGAGGACCAGCGGCAGCACCTCGAGCTCACCCGGGACCTGGCGCAGCGGTTCAACTCGCGGTTCGGGAAGACCTTCACCACGCCGTCGGCGTACATCGTGAAGGACACCGCGAAGATCACCGACCTGCAGGACCCGGCGATCAAGATGTCCAAGTCGGCCTCGTCGCCGAACGGCATCATCGAGCTGCTGGACGACCCGGCGCGCTCGGCCAAGAAGATCAAGTCGGCGGTCACCGACACCGGGCGCGAGATCCTCTTCGACGAGGAGAACAAGCCCGGCGTCAGCAACCTGCTCACCATCTACGCGGCGCTCACCGGCCGGGCCATCGACGACCTTCTCGAGGGGTACGAGGGACGCGGCTACGGCGATCTGAAGAAGGACCTGGCCGAGGTGCTGGTCGAGTTCGTCAAGCCGATCCAGGAGCGCACCAAGGCGTACCTGGACGACCCGGCCCACCTCGACAAGATCCTCGCGATCGGCGCGGAGAAGGCCCGGGCCGTCTCGGCGGCCACGCTGGCCCGGGCGTACAAGAATGTGGGTTTCGTAGCCCCGGCCCGCGGAGCCTGACCCGGTGTCCGACCCGGCACTCACGCGCATCGGCGTGGCGATCGACATCCCGGAACCGTGGGGCGCGCTGCTGACCCGGCGGCGCGCCGAGGCGGGCGACCCGCAGGCGGCCTACACGCCGGCACACGTCACGCTCCTCGGTCCGACCGAGGTGGCCGGCGACGCGCTGCCCGCGGTGGAGAAGCACCTGGAGGCGATCGCCGCCGCCCAGCCGCCGTTCACCATCCACCTGCGTGGCACCGGCACGTTCCGGCCGATCACCGAGGTGGTTTTCGTGACGCTGGCGAAGGGCATCAGTGAGTGTGAGCTGCTGGCCGAGGCGATCACACGCTCGGAGGACGTGCGGCGGGACACCCGGTTCCCGTACCACCCGCATGTCACGGTGGCGCAGGACGTCTCGCCGGAGGCGCTGGACGCCGTCTTCGAGGAACTGGCCGGATTCTCCGCGAGTTTCGAGGTCACCTCGTTCACGCTTTTCTCGCACGGCGGCGAGGGACCTTGGCGGCCACGGCGGGACTTCCCACTGGGGCGTTGACAACTCGGTTACGGTCTGCCGGTGAACCCGATCGACCGGGCGTACGACGCTGCCGAAGCCCGGATCACGACGTGGCGGTATCGGTCGCCGTATTTCGACCATTTCTGCCGGGCGGTCCTGCGCTACTGGGACGTCCAGGGCGGTCGGCTGGCCGCGGCCATCGCCTACTACGGATTCTTCGCGGTCTTCGCCCTGCTGCTGATCGGCTACTCCGTCTTCGGCCTGCTGCTGAGCAACAACGTCGAGCTCTTCGAGCTGGTGACCGACTTCCTCGGGGACAACCTGCCCTTCCTCGACGTGCAGGCCATCGTGGACAGCAAGAAGACGGTCGGCATCGTCGGCATCATCGGTCTGACCTTCACCGGCATCGGCTGGGTCGAGTCGATCCGGTCGTCCCAGCGGCTGATCTGGCAGCTGCGGGAGCAGCCCGGGTACATCGGCGTGCGCCAGGCCGTCGACCTGCTCGTGCTGATCGGGCTGCTGGTGCTGCTGGCGCTCACCCAGCTCGCCGTGTACGGCCTGGAGCGGCTGCTGCACTGGCTGGCCGGCGGCGGGTTCACCACGCTGCTCTCGGTGGTCAGCCTGGTGCTCACGCTCGGCGTCAACATGCTGCTGGCGGCGGCCCTGCTGACCGGTGTGGCACGGCTGAAGATGACCGCCCGCCGGATGGCCCCGCCGGTGCTGCAGGTCGGCATCGGGCTGATGCTGCTCAACACGGTGGGCAAGTCGTTCGTCGCGATCGTGGAGCGGAACCCGGCGTACGCGCTCGTCGGTTCAGCGGTCGCCGCCCTCGTCTATCTGTACGTCTTCAACCAGTTGCTGCTCTTCGGGGCGGCCTGGGCGGCGACGAGCCCGCACGGCCACGTCACGGATCTGTCAGCTGACGATAAAACCGCTCCCGTGGGGCAAAACACCTGGATTCGCCATGCCCGCCCGCGATGAACCCTTTTCAGGCTGACATCGGGCCGAAGCTATCCGGGCCGTTGTCCGGTTCCGGCAGTATCGGCCCTCGTCATCTTGAAAAAAGTTCATGATGTCCCTCGTGGGCACTCTCGTGACGCTGCAGCTGCCACCCGGGTCACCGATCGCCGATCTGCCGTGGGTGGTCACCATCGGCGCGCTCGGCGACCCCGACGAGTGGGATCCGGTGGTCTGCGGCCCCTACGAGCGTGATCACGCCCTGGCCCTCGCCAGGGCCGTGGTGGCCGACGATGATCTGATGGCGGTCGTGGAGCCGCTGCAGCCGCTGGACGGCGTGGAGGCGATCCGCCGGGAGATCGAACTGGCCCGGACCGCCGACTTCAGCGACGCCGACGCCGGCACCGGGTCCGCCGCCGTGGTACCCGGGACGCCGCCGGAACCCGGGGAGGTGCGGGCGGGCTGGCGGCGGATAGCCGCTGGAATACTCACGCCGTGATGATCAGCAAGCGGTGGGCGGCGTTCCTCGTCGGCGTGGGCGTGTGGACCTGGGTGATCTGGCCGAGATTCGGTGTCGCGATCTGGAACGACGACCGGTCGTTCGCGGACGGCACGCCGACCTCATTTCTGTGGGTGCACGCCGTGTTGATCGTGGCGTCGCTCACTATTGGCACCGTGGTGGGTGTGCTCGGCATCCGTGCGTGGCGTCACAAGTGATTCCGTATGTAAATTCGGATCGCCTCTGACCACCCCAGATGCCCGTTTACGGCCGTAACAACGTGATACAGAAACGGGCCGAACGGGATCCGGGATTGCAACCAGGTAACGGACAACGAACAGTCCGGAACGATCACCTGACGTCGCGTTTAGCCCCGGCTACGCTGCCGTCCTTAGGTTCACCGAGCGGGTCGGTGCGCACATCAAGAAGGAGGGCGTCTTGCGCCCAGTACGTGGGAAGCGGATCGTGGCGATTCTCGCGGCAGGTGGGCTGACGCTCGCTGCCGCCGCCTGTGGCGATGCCCCTGAGGACAGCCCGACCGGTGGCTCCAGCGCCGCCGCCGCCTACAAGGCTTGCATGGTCACCGACACCGGTGGCATCGACGACAAGTCGTTCAACGCGTCCGCCTGGGCCGGCCTGGAGGCTGCCAAGGCCGAGGCCGGCAACGTCGACCCGAAGTACGTGGCGTCCTCCTCCGAGGCCGACTACGAGCCGGGCCTGCGCAGCTTCGTGAGCCAGAAGTGCAACTTCATCCTGGCGGTCGGCGGCCTGATGGGCGACTCCACCACCAAGGTGGCCAAGGAGAGCGCTGACTCGCAGTTCGGCATCGTCGACAGCACCAGCGGCAACGCCAACGTCTTCCCGATGCAGTTCGCCACCCAGCAGGCCGCGTTCCTCGCCGGCTACCTGGCCGCGGGCTACACCAAGTCCGGCAAGGTCGCGACGTACGGTGGCCTGAAGATTCCGCCGGTCACCATCTTCATGGACGGCTTCGCCGACGGCGTGGCGTACCACAACACCACCAAGGGCACCAAGGTTCAGGTCCTGGGCTGGGACAAGGCCAAGCAGAACGGCACCTTCGCCGAGAGCTTCGTCGACCAGAACAAGGGCAAGAGCATCACCCAGACGCTGGCCTCGCAGGGCGCCGACATCATCATGCCGGTCGCCGGCGGCACCGGCCTGGGCACCGCTCAGGTCGCCAAGGACTCGGCCGGCAAGACCACTGTCATCTGGGTCGACCAGGACGGCTGCAAGAGCGCCGAGCAGTACTGCGACGTGTTCCTGACCACGGTCGTGAAGAACATCGAGGAAGCCGTCAAGGAGGCCGTCGTCTCCGGCGCCAAGGGTGAGGCGCTCGCCGCCAGCCCGGGTTACGTGGGCACGCTGGAGAACAACGGTGTCGGCCTCGCGCCGTACAACCAGTTCGACTCCAAGGTCGACGCGACCCTCAAGACCGAGATCGAGACGCTGAAGGCGGACATCATCTCCGGCAAGGTGAAGGTCGAGTCGGCCAGCGCTCCGGCGTGATCGAGTAATTAGGTAGCATCTCGGCCGCCGCCCAGCCGCGGGTCCACCACCTGCGGCTGAGCGGCGGCTCGTATTAAGACCACCAGTGAAGTCCACCAGCGAACCGGGAGATTCCGCTGAAACTCGAACTGCGCGGCATCACCAAGCGCTTCGGCGACCTGGTGGCCAACGACCACATCGACATCACCGTCGAGCCGGGTGAAGTGCACGCCCTGCTCGGCGAGAACGGCGCCGGCAAGTCGACGCTGATGAACCAGCTGTACGGCCTGTTGCAGCCGGACGAGGGCCAGATCGTCGTCAACGGCGAGCCGGTCGTGTTCCGCAGCCCGCGCGACGCGATCGCCGCCGGCATCGGCATGGTCCACCAGCACTTCATGCTGGTGCCGGTCTTCACCGTGGCGGAGAACATCGCGCTCGGCAGCGAGGAGACCCGCGGCGGGCCGCTCGGCTGGCTGGACCGCCGCCGCTCGCGCCGCGACGTCCTGGAGACCTCCGAGCGGTACGGCCTGCCGGTCGACCCGGACGCGCTGGTCGAGGACCTGCCGGTCGGCGCGCAGCAGCGTGTGGAGATCGTCAAGGCGCTCACCCGCGACGTCGACCTGCTGATCCTGGACGAGCCGACCGCCGTGCTCACCCCGCAGGAGACCGACGAGCTGCTCGCCGTGATGCGCTCGCTCACCGCGATGGGCAAGTCGATCGTCTTCATCACCCACAAGCTCAAAGAGGTCAAGGCGATCGCCGACCGGATCACCGTGGTCCGCCGCGGCAAGATCGTCGGGACCGCCTCACCGGATGCCGGCGAGGACGAGCTCGCCGCCCTGATGGTCGGCCGCGCGGTGAGCCTGGAGGTCGCGAAGACCCCGGCGGAGCCCGGCCGCGGCGTGCTCAAGCTCTCCGGCCTGGTGGTCGACGACGACCGCGGCGTCCGCGCCGTCGACGGCGTCGACCTGGAGGTCCGGGCCGGCGAGGTGCTCGGCATCGCGGGCGTGCAGGGCAACGGGCAGACCGAGCTGGTCGAGGCCGTGATGGGCCTGCGCGAGGTGCGGGCCGGCACGATCGAGCTGGACAACGAGAGCCTGACCGCGCTGAACACCAAGCAGATCCTGCGCTCCGGCGTCGGCTACATCCCCGAGGACCGCAGCCACGACGGCGTGGTCAAGGAGTTCAGCGTCGCGGAGAACCTGATCCTCGACATGTACGACCGGCCGCCGTACGGCAACGCGTTCAAGATGAACCGGGACAGCATCGGCAGCAACGCCCAGGAGCGGGTGGACGAGTTCGACATCCGGTGCCAGTCGCCGGAGACCCCGGTCGGCACCCTCTCCGGCGGTAACCAGCAGAAGGTCGTGGTGGCCCGGGAGATGTCCCGCCCGCTGCGCCTGTTCATCGCCGCACAGCCGACCCGCGGTGTGGACGTCGGCTCGATCGAGTTCATCCACGGTCAGATCATCCACGAGCGTGACCAGGGCACCGCGGTGCTGGTGGTCTCCAGCGAGCTGGACGAGGTGGTCGGTCTGGCCGACCGGATCGCCGTGATGTACCGCGGCCGGGTCCTGGCCGTCGTCTCGCCGGACACGCCGCGCGAGGAACTCGGCCTGCTCATGGCCGGCATCACCGGACCGGCCGAGAAAGGGACGAAGTGACCACCGAAGCGCCGGCTAAAAAAGAGGAATCGTTCCTCAGCCACTTCACCCGTAACCTCTGGGCCTCGAACACCGTCACGGTGACGTTCCTGTCGATCGTGCTGGCGTTCGTGATCGGCGCGATCCTGATCGTCGTCTCCGACTCCGAGGTGCTGGCGAAGTTCGCCTACTTCACCGCCCGCCCGGGTGACGCGCTGACCGCGAGCTGGCAGCTGATCAGCACGGCCTACTCGGATCTGCTCAAGGGCGCGTTCGGCGACCCGGAGGCGTTCTCCGCCTGGTTCGGCGGGACCGGCTCCTGGCAGGACGCGTTCGCGCCGATCTCGGAGACGCTCACCTACGCCGCGCCGCTGGTCTTCACCGGTCTCTCCGTGGCGCTGGCGTTCCGCGGCGGCCTGTTCAACATCGGCGCGCAGGGCCAGGCCGTGATCGGCTGCATCGCCGCCGGCGTGGCCGGCTTCACGTTCGGCCTGCCGATCGTGCTGAACCTGGTGGTGGCGATCGTGGCCGGTGCGCTCGGCGGCGCGCTCTGGGGCTTCATCCCGGGCATCCTCAAGGCGCGCACCGGCGCGCACGAGGTGATCACCACGATCATGCTCAACTACACCGCCGCGCTGTTCCTCTCCTGGCTGGTGCTGCAGAAGGGCGTGCAGGACCCGGACCGCACCGACGCGATCAGCAAGACCATCGCGGACTCGGCGCAGCTGCCCTCGTTCGGCGGTGTGCTCCGGGTGCACCTGGGCATCCTGCTCGCGGTGGCGGTCACGGCCGGCGTGGCCTGGCTGCTGAACCGCTCCTCGTTCGGCTTCGAGCTGCGGGCCGTCGGCGCGAACCAGCACGCGGCCAAGACGGCAGGCATCAGCGTCGCCAAGACGTACGCGCTGCTGATGGCCGTCGCCGGTGGTCTCGCCGGTCTCGGCGGCGCGACCCAGGTCCTCGGCACCGCCCACGCGCTGACCCCCGCGGTGGCCGGCAACATCGGCTTCGACGGCCTGCTGGTCGCCCTGCTCGGCCGCAACAAGCCGTGGGGCACCCTCTGGGCCGCACTGCTCTTCGGTGCGCTGCGGGCCGGTGGCAACCGGATGCAGTCGTACTCCGGCATCTCGCTGGAGCTGGTCACCGTGCTGCAGGCACTGATCGTCATCTTCATCGCCGCTCCGGCCCTGGTCAAGGCGATCTTCCGACTCCGCGCCACCCGCCTCACACAGCGGCCGGGCGCCTCGCTGGCGAAGGGCTGAGACATGTCGACGGCAACACTGGAGGAGAGCACCGCGCTCGCGGCGCCGGAGCCGTTCTGGTCCCGGCCGCGCCGCCTCGGAGCGGGTCTCGTCCTGATCGGCATCCTGGCCGCGGTGCTGTTCGGCTCGCTCGCGAAGAGCGAGACCGCCCGGTTCACGCTGAGCGAGGACGCCGAGGGCGCGGCCCTGTCGATCAACGGTCAGCTCGGCGCGATCCTCTTCGGCGTCGTGACGATCGTGGCCGGCGGCCTGCTCTTCGCCAGCTTCGCGAAGAGATTCCAAAACCTGCTGCTCTCGCTCGGCATCCTCGCCTTCGTCCTGTCGTTCCTCTGCTGGCAGGTGGCGGGCAAGTTCCTGCCGCTCGTGGACACCACCAGCGGCACCCTGCAGCTGGCGCTCCCGCTGATCCTGGGCGCGCTCGCCGGTGTGCTGGGTGAGCGGTCCGGCGTGGTGAACGTGGCGATCGAGGGCCAGTTCCTGATGGGCGCGTTCGCCGGCGCCCTGGTCGGCACGATGGCCACCAGCGTCTGGGCCGGCCTGATCAGCGCGGCCGTCGGCGGCGTGATCATCGCGGCGATCCTGGCCGTGCTCTCGATCCGCTACCTGGTCGACCAGACGGTGGTCGGCATCGTGCTGAACCTGTTCGCGCTCGGCGTCACCGGCTTCCTCTACGAGGGCCTGATGCAGCGCGACGCGAGCACCTACAACGAGCCGCCCCAGCTGCCCTCGTGGCGGATTCCGGGCCTGGCCGACATCCCGGTGATCGGGCCGGTGCTCTTCGACACCAACCTGCTGGTCTGGATCGCGCTCGCGCTGGTCGTGGTGATCCACTTCGGTCTCACCCGGACCCGCTGGGGCCTGCGTACCCGCGCGGTCGGCGAGCACCCGACCGCGGCCGACACGGTGGGCGTCCGGGTGCGCGGCCTGCGCTACACGAACGTGCTGCTCGGCGGCGTGGTCGCGGGTCTCGGCGGCGCGTACTTCACGCTGGTGGCGACCGGCAGCTTCACCAAGAACATGACGGCCGGCGCGGGCTTCATCGCGCTCGCCGCCCTGATCTTCGGCCGGTTCACCCCGTTCGGCGCGCTCGGCGCGGCGCTCTTCTTCGGGTTCGCGCAGAAGCTGGCGACGTACCTGAGCGCGGTGGGCAGCCCGGTGCCGAGCCAGTTCCTCAACATGCTGCCGTACCTCGCGACGATCATCGCGGTGGCCGGCCTGGTCGGCCGGGTGCGGGCGCCCGCGGCCGACGGCGTTCCGTACATCAAGAGCTGATCGATCCCCGAACCGAGTACCCCGACCGAGTAACAGAGTCAGGCAGAATAAAGATCATGGAGATCGACTGGGCGGGGCTGCGTGCTGCCGCCATCGAGACGATGCGGCGTGCGTACGTGCCGATTTCCGACTTCCCGGTCGGTGTGGCCGGGCTCGTCGACGACGGCCGGGTCATCGTGGGCTGCAACGTGGAGAACGCTTCGCTGGGCATGACCCTGTGCGCCGAGTGCGGCCTGGTCAGTTCGCTGCACGCGACCGGCGGCGGGCGCCTCGTGGCGATTTCCTGCGTCGATGCGACGGGTGCGCCGCTGATGCCGTGCGGCCGGTGCCGCCAGCTGCTCTGGGAGCACGGTGGCCCGGAGCTGCAGGTCGAGGCCCTGCCCCGGCCGCTGCGGATGACCGAGCTGCTGCCGCACGCGTTCGGGTACGAGGACATGGCCCGGGTGACCGGCCCGGCCGGTGGCGCCGACGTCCCCGCCGAGCTGGCGAAGTGGCGCGGCCGTGGCACGGTCTTCGTCCACCCGGACATCTCCGGTGGCGAGACGATCTGGACCGCCTACTGGGAGCGTTCGTCGGGGGAGCCCGGCAACACCGAGAACAAGGGCATCCTGGAGGAGGGCCCCAACTTCCCGGCCGCCTCGGCCGCGGTGGCCTGGGGTCTGGTGCGCACACCGCGAGTCGTGGTCGTGGACGCCGAGGGCGGCCTCTCCTGGGCCGGCGAGGGCGACGCGCCCGAGGGCATTCCGTCTCGCTGGGAGGACAAGGCATGAGCGGGTTCGCAGCGGTCGACGTGATCCGGGCCAAGCGGGACGGGCACGAGCTCTCCGACGCGCAGATCGACTGGGTGGTCGACGCGTACACCAAGGGCGTGGTCGCCGACGAGCAGATGTCCGCGCTCGCCATGGCGATCCTGCTGCGCGGCATGACGCCGCGCGAGATCGCCCGGTGGACCGCCGCGATGATCGCCAGCGGTGAGCGGCTGGACCTCTCCTCGGTGTCCCGGCCGACCGCCGACAAGCACTCCACCGGCGGCGTCGGCGACAAGATCACGCTGCCGCTCACCCCGCTCGTGGCCGCCTGCGGCGTGGCCGTGCCGCAGCTCTCCGGCCGTGGTCTCGGGCACACCGGCGGCACACTGGACAAGCTGGAGTCGATCTCCGGCTGGCGGGCCCGCCTGAGCAACGACGAGTTCAAGTCGCAGCTCCGGGACATCGGCGCGGTCATCTGCGCGGCCGGCGACGGTCTCGCCCCGGCCGACCGCAAGCTCTACGCGCTGCGCGACGTCACCGGCACGGTCGAGGCGATCCCGCTGATCGCCAGCTCGATCATGAGCAAGAAGATCGCCGAGGGCACCGGCGCGCTGGTCCTGGACGTCAAGGTCGGCTCCGGCGCGTTCATGAAGGACCTGGAGACCGCCCGTGAGCTGGCCCGCACCATGGTCCAGCTGGGCAAGGACAGCGGTGTCACCACTGTCGCGCTGCTCACCGACATGAGCACGCCGCTCGGCCTGGCCGTCGGCAACGCCAACGAGGTCGCCGAGTCGGTCGAGGTGCTCTCCGGCGGCGGGCCGGCCGACGTGGTCGAGCTGACCCTGGCGCTGGCCCGGGAGATGCTCGCGGCGGCGGGTGTGGACGCCGACCCGGAGAAGGCGCTCTCCTCGGGCGCGGCCATGGACAGCTGGCGGGCGATGATCCGTGCGCAGGGCGGTGACCCGGACGCGGCCCTGCCCACGGCGGCGCACACCGAGGTGCTGCGGGCCCCGCGGGACGGCGTGGTGACATCGCTCGACGCGTACGGGATCGGCATCGCGGCCTGGCGCCTCGGCGCCGGACGGGCCCGTAAGGAGGACCCGGTCAGTTTCGGCGCCGGCGTGCAGCTGAAAGTTCGCCCCGGTGACCGGGTGCGTGCCGGTGACGTGCTGCTGGAGCTGCGGGCGGACGACGAGTCCCGGATCCCGGTGGCGCGCGAGGAGGCGGCCGCGGCGGTCGTCGTCGGCACTGAACAGCCCGCCACTGCCGGGCTGCTCCTCGACCGCATAGCCTGACCGGCCATGACGAAGGCCGCTCCCGATCCCCGCGCGGTCCGCGAGGCAAGTCTCGACGAGCTCGCGCGGCTCGGCCTGCCCCTCCCGCCAGTGGCGTTCCCGCTGGTCTGGGAGCCGGGTGACACGGTCGAGCTGCGCCCGGTCGCCGAGCTGGAGGCGCGGGCCGCGGTGCTGCACGTGGTCGTCGCGCGCTGTTTCGGCATGCCCACCGAGGCCGCGATGAGCTGGCTGCTCGGATCGCACCTGGTCGAGCTGGTCACCGCGCCGGAGTGGCAGTTCGTGATCGGGGCGAAAGGCGACCACCGCTCCTTCGTGCTGCACCACGACGCGGTGTTCGCGCTGGCCTGGCTGCTCGGGCTGAGCCGGCACCTGGACCCGACGGTCCCGCCGGACGACGCTCTGATGGTGCAGATGCCGGATCTGCCGGCCGGTGAGACGTTCGCCAGCTGGCGGTCCCGCTCGCTGGTCGCGGTCCGCGACCCGGCCGAGGCCGCCGTGCTGCTCGACCTCTACTACTGCCTGGACTGGGCGTTCCAGGAGTCCGAGCAGTTGGGCCGCGCACTGCCCGGCGAGGTGGACAGCAACGCGATCGGCCAGCGGCGATGGGCGCTGGAGTGGGCGGTCATCTTCACCGGCCCGTACCATGACGGTCCTCCCGAATGGGAAGAAGTGGACCTTTCAGTCTAAAACCCATTTGGTACGAGCATGTCCGCCCAGAAGACCCCGGCCGTCCCCGAGAGTCCCCGGCGGCCTCCCTGCCCGGCCAGGCCGTTGCGCCGGTTCCGCTACCGGTGCATGGCCGGCCGGTAGACCGCGACGTCGACCGCCGCCGTGACAGTGACCTCGGCCGCCGGCAACTCGCTCACCCGGACGTGCCGGGCGCTCGGCGTCATCCCGATCAGCGTCCGCACCTGCGGCGCCGCCAGCCGCATCGAGTGCCGCAGCACCGCCGACGACTCCAGCGTGAAATGCGCGCCCAGGCTGGCGCCGACCCGTTCCGCCTTGTCCGGGTCAACCGAGATCAACCCGTGCTCGGCGATCAGCTCGGCCAGGTGATCGGCGGCCGGGGTGACCACCAGCAGCACCCCGTCCGCCCGCAGCACCCGGTGGAACTCGCTGCCGTTGCGCGGCGCGAACACATCGAGGATCACCGCGGCCGAGCCGTCCGCCACCGGCAGCGGCCGCCACAGGTCCGCCAGCACCGCCGCGGCCCGCTCGTGCGACCGGGCCGCCCGGCGCAGCGCCGGCTTGGAGACGTCCAGCCCCAGCCCGATCGCGTCCGGCGAGCCGTCCAGGAACCGGGCCAGGTAGTCACCGGTCCCGGTGCCGGCGTCCAGCACCAGGCCGCCGGTGCGGTGCTCGGCGAGCGCGTCGGCGATGAACCGGTAGTGGCCGGCCGCCAGGAACGCGGCCCGGTCGGCGACCATCTCGGCGCTGTCCCCGGTGTGCGGGAGCCGCCCGGCGCTCAGGTCCGCGTACCCCTGCTTCGCCATGTCGAAGCTGTGCCGGCGGGGGCAGCGCAGCGCCCGCTCGTGCCGGGCGAGTGGTTCCCGGCACACCGGGCAGCGCAGATACGGAATTGCTCCGTCGATCATCGGGTGCTTCCCTCTAGGCTCTTCTGATGGCTGGCATCGCACACTCGGACATCGTCAGGGCACCGAAGGTCCTGCTCCACGACCACTTGGACGGCGGATTACGGCCGGCCACCATCGTCGAGCTCGCCGCAGCCGTCGGCCACGAGCTGCCCGCCCGGGATCCGGAACGGCTCGGCGAGTGGTTCGTCGCGGCCGCCGACTCCGGTTCGCTGGAACGGTACCTGGAAACCTTCGCCCACACGGTCGCGGTCATGCAGACCGAGGAGGGCCTGCACCGGGTCGCCAAGGAGTGCGCTCTCGACCTGGCGGCCGACGGCGTGGTCTACGCCGAGGTCCGGTACGCGCCGGAGCAGCACCTGGAGCGCGGCCTCACCCTCGACCAGGTGGTCGACGCGGTCGACGCCGGGTTCCGCGAGGGCAGCGCGGAGGCGGCCGCCGCGGGACGCCCGATCCGGATCGGCACCCTGCTCACCGCGATGCGGCACGCCGCCCGGTCGCAGGAGATCGCCGAGCTCGCGGTCCGGTACCGCGACACCGGGGTGGTGGGCTTCGACATCGCCGGCGCCGAGGCGGGCTTCCCGCCCACCCGGCACCTGGACGCCTTCGAGTACCTGCAGCGGGAGAACTTCCACTTCACCATCCACGCCGGCGAGGCGTTCGGCCTGCCGTCGATCTGGGAGGCGATCCAGTGGTGCGGCGCGGACCGGCTGGGCCACGGCGTCCGGATCATCGACGACATCACCGCGACGGTTGCCGGTCCGAGCGCGGTCACCGCGACCGGCGGCACCCGGTCCGCGCCGCCGGTGCTGGGCCGGCTCGCGGCGTACGTGCGGGACAAGCGCATCCCGCTGGAGCTCTGCCCGTCGTCCAACGTGCAGACCGGCGCGGCGCCGTCGATCGCCGAGCACCCGATCAAGCTGCTGCACGATCTGCGGTTCCGGGTCACGGTGAACACCGACAACCGGCTGATGAGCGGGACGTCGATGTCACGGGAGATGACGCTGCTGACCGAGGCGTTCGGCTGGGGCTGGGCGGAGCTGCAGTGGCTGACCATCAACGCGATGAAGTCGGCGTTCATCCCGTACGACGAACGACTCGTGCTGATCAATGAGGTCATCAAGCCGGCGTATGCCAAATTGCTGGGCTGAGAACCGGCCCGGCGGCTGAGGAGGAGGGCCCGGCGGCCTGTCCCGCGGGGCCCGAGCCCGGCTTTTCGCCCTTTTCGCCGATTCGGACGAACGTACGTCAAAAGAAATCGACGGCAGGGCACACCTCGTCCTCCGTTCGGTTAGACTCCCGCCTGCAAACTCGGCAGAAACCGGCATCTCGCCTTGCCGATCGCGAGGAACCGAGCCATCGTCACTTCTATCGCGATCGACTACGATCGGGACCCGGTCGGCCTGCGCCCCACCCCCCAATGCAGCCCGGCCGTGTGAGTGACCTTGAGAGATGTGCAGCTCTACACGCAGTGATCGTGGACCGGCGATGTCCAACTAAGACGTTGCAACATCGCGTCACACAACTGGTCCGTGTCCGCCTGCCCTTTCTCTTTGACACTTGTCGTGATGGAATCTCGGGGGCCCGACCCGGCGAGTCGGTCGTGCGCGGTGCCCGGCGAGCCGAATGCCGGGGCCCGAATCAGGAGGACGGTGACGTGAGCAAGCGCCCCAAGGCGGCGAACGGCGTCATGTCGCGTCTGCGTCGACCGGCTGGTCGACTGCGAGACCTACCGATCTGGTCGAAACTCGGCCTGATCATGCTGGTGCCCACGGTGGCGACGATCATCGTCGGCGTCCAGGGCCTCGTGGACCATATCGACGAGGCGAGCAACGCCGAGCGTGCCCGCACCCTGTCGGTGCTGTCCGAGGCTGCCGGTGGTCTGGTCGACCACCTGCAAGCCGAGCGGACCTACGGCATGATGGTGGCGCTCGCTCAGGACGCCAAGAACAACGACGCTCGTACGGCGGCAATCGAGCTCTACAACGGCGAGCACGAGGCGGTCGACACCGCCAAGACGCCGTACGTTCAGCAGAAGGGCGCACTCGAGGACGTCCCGGCCAACGTCGGCACGCTCCTGCTCCGCCTGGACCGCAACCTCGAGGACCTGCCGGCGTTCCGGAGCAAGGTCGCGAACGGTCAGGTCGAGACGCCTGACGTCAAGACCGCGTACAACCAGCTGATCGACGACCTTCTGCAGGTTCGCGACTCCTCGGCGCAGCTCGCCAGCGACGCCGGCCTGAGCGATCACCTGCGCGCGGTGGCCGCCGTCGCCGAGGCGAAGAACTACATCGCCCAGCAGCGGTTCATCGGTCACGAGATCCTGCGCGAGGGCGAGCTCACCACCACTCTCCGGCAGCAGTTCCTCGGCACCCTGACGGGTTTCGACCTCTCCAAGAAGACACTTCAGGCGGTCGGCACCGACGCCGAGAAGACGTACTTCGACAACACGGTCAGCGGCCTCAAGGCCCAGGCCGCGACGAACCTCACCCTGCCGCTGATGACGGCACAGGGTGCCAACGCGAAGAACATCCTCTTCGACTCGGCCTCCTGGGAAGAGGCGATGAAGGGGTACAACGACCTCTTCCGCCAGGTCGAGATCGAGTTCGACAAGAACATCGTGGAGAGCGCCACCACCCTGCGCGACGACACGAACCAGCGGGTCTTCCTGGAGACCAGCCTGCTGCTGGCTCTGCTCCTGCTCGGCATCCTGTTCGCCTGGCTGGTCGCCCGCTCGATGGCGCGCTCGCTGCGTGAGCTGCGTCAGGGCGCCCTCGCGGTCGCCCAGTTCGGCCTGCCGCACGCGGTGAGCCGGCTGCGTGACCCGGCGCTCTCCGCGTCGCTCACCCCGGCACAGGTCGCCGACCAGATCGCCGAGCCGCTGCCGGTCCGCAGCCGTGACGAGTTCGGCCAGGTGACCGAGGCGTTCAACGCGGTTCACCTCGAGGCCGTGCGAACCGCGGCCGAGCAGGCCGCGCTGCGCGCCTCCGTCGCGACGATGTTCGTCAACCTCGCCCGCCGCTCGCAGATCCTGGTCGACCGGCTCATCGGTCACCTGGACCGCCTGGAGCGCGGCGAGGAGGACCCGGACCGTCTGGCCGAGCTCTTCCAGCTCGACCACCTCGCCACCCGGATGCGCCGTAACGACGAGAACCTCCTGGTTCTCGCCGGCGCGGACTCCACCCGTGTGCAGCGCGAGCCGGCCGCCCTGATCGACGTGCTGCGCGCCGCGCAGTCCGAGGTCGAGCACTACACCCGCATCGAGTTCGGCCAGATCGACCGGGAGATCGAGGTCGCGGCGCACGCCGTCAACGACATGGTCCACCTGGTCGCCGAGCTCTTCGACAACGCCACCGCCTTCTCCCCGCCGAACTCGAACGTTCTCGTCGAGGCGCGCCTGAACGGCGACAACGCGGTGCTGACCGTCGAGGACCACGGCATCGGCATCAGCCGGGAGCAGCTGCGCGACCTCAACGAGCGGCTCGCCAACCCGCCCACGGTGGACGTCGCCGTCTCCCGGATGATGGGCCTCGTCGTGGTCGCCCGGCTGGCCAACCGCCACGCCGTCCGCGTCGAGCTCCGTCCCGCGGACCGCGAGCGGGGCACCGTGGCCGAGGTCGGCCTGCCCGCCACGGTCCTGGCCGCTGCGGCGTCCGCCCGGGTCCAGTCCATGGTCGGCTTCGACAGCCCGCCGCCGGCGATGCCGTCCTTCGGCGAGCCGCTGGCCCTGGAGAGCGGCCGTGGCGGATTCAACGGTGGCCAAGGCGTCAACGGCGGTGGCCGTCCGTTCGAGCCGATGAACGGCACCAACGGTTCCGTCCCCGCCTGGTCCGACCTGACCGGCGCCGCTCCCACCGGGTTCGGCGGCCTGAACGGCAACGGCGGCCAGACCAACGGCGGACTGTCCAACGGCGGCCAGGCCAACGGCGGATCTTCCAACGGCAATGGTTTCGCCAACGGCTTCCATGGCCCGCGCAGCAACGAGGTAATCCCGCCGCTGCCGTCCGGCCCGCAGGGCTTCGCCGGGCTCGACGAGCTCGCGCAGCGGCGTGGCGGCGAGTTCCCGCGGCCGGAGGACACCAACGGCTTCGGCGCTGCCATTCCGCGCCAGCTGCCGGCCAACCCGGAGAACCTGGGTCGTGGCCCGGTCATGCCGCCGGTCTCCGCGCCGCCGGTTCCGCCGGTCTCCGCGCCGCCGGTGCCGTCCGCCCCGCCGTACTCACCGCCGGTTTCGTCGGCTCCGTCGTACTCGCCGCCGGTTCCGTCGGCTCCGCCGTACTCGCCGCCGGTCTCCGCGGCTCCGGCCGAGCAGGTCTCGGCCGCGCCGGTCTCCGCCGAGCCGGTCAACCCGTTCGCCGCGGCGCCGCCGGCCTGGCCGCCGGTCTCCGCGGACCGGGAGCAGGCGGCGACCCCGCACGTGCCGGAGAACCTGGCAGCCGCGCTGGACATGACTGCCGAGCTCCCGCGTTACCGGTCGGAGAACTTCGAGCCGCAGCCCCAGGTGGCCCGGCCGACCAACCCGCAGACGGCCCCCGTGTCGTCGGCGCCGCCGGCTTCGGCGCCGCCGGCCCCGGTGGCCGACGACGCGGCTGCCGCGGCCCGTGCCGGGCACGAGACGGCCACCGCGCAGGCGGCGGAGGCTCAGGCCACCGCGGCGGCGCAGATCGCCGCGGCGCAGGCCTCGGCGCGTCAGCGAGAGGGCTCGGTCCCGTTCGCGGACGAGACCATGGAGCTGCCGATCTTCCGGGAGCTGGAGTCGGCGTGGTTCACCACGACGCACCCCGGCGACCAGCCTCAACCCGAGGCAGCCAGGACCTCCGGTGCCGACGCCGGCGACGAGTCCGTCGTCTCCGCGCGCCGGATCCCCACCGGTGAGCCGACCCGCTCGGCCGGTGTGCCGCAGCAGGCCGGACCACCCGAGTCGCGCGACTTCGACACGGCGACGGTCGGCGCCCCCGCGGCGGCCGTCAGCGGCTCCTACAGCAACGGCAGCACTGCCACGAACTCGTGGCGCACCGCGGCCGACGACGGCTGGCAGGCGGCCCGTGCCGCTGCCGAGACGCAGGTCGATACCACCACCACGGCAGGCCTTCCGAAGCGCACGCCGATGGCGCAACTCGTCCCCGGCGGTGTCGACCGGGGCGGTAACTCCGTCCAGCGCCGTACTCCCGAAGGGGTCCGCGGTCTGCTGTCCGCGTACCACCGAGGTGTTCAGCGCGGTCGCACCAAGGAACAATCGACCAACCTGGAGGAGACTCCGGGAGGGCAGCAGCCCTCGCAGGCTGGCAAGGAGCATGAGGCATGACATCTACGCAGGATCTCGGTTGGCTTCTGGCCAACTTCGCCGACCGCGTTCCCGGGGTCGCGCACGCGATCGCGGTCTCCGCCGACGGCCTGCTCCTGGCGGCCTCACGGGACCTTCCCCGGGACCGTGCCGACCAGCTGGCGGCCATCGCGTCCGGCCTGGTTTCCCTCACGCAGGGCGCCGCGCGCTGCTTCGAGGGTGGCGCCGTTCTCCAGACGGTCGTCGAGATGGACAATGGGTTCCTGTTCCTGATGTCGATCTCCGACGGTTCGTCGTTCGCGGTTCTCGCGGCGCGCAGCTGTGACGTCGGGCAGGTGGGCTACGAGATGGCCCTCCTGGTCGACCGGGTCGGCGAGGCGTTGACCCCCGCGCCGCGTTCGGCGGCCGGGGTACTGGGCTGAGACGGGCAGTGAGCCGACCTGGTCGGCTACTGTCAGAAACCTTGACAACTAATACACTTCGAGGGGCCGAGGGAGGGGTTGACGGTGACTATGCCCGAACGCGATGAGCCGACCGGTGCACTGGTAAGGCCGTACGCCGTAACCCGTGGTCGGACCCGGCCGAAGCTTGAGATAGCGCTGGAAGCGCTGGTCGAGACAACCGTGCGCGGCCGTTCTGGGATGAACCGCGGCGGGCAGGGTGGAAGCGAGCATCAGTACATCGCGGCGATGTGTGACGGCGGGCGCGTTCAATCGCTCGCTGAGATCGCCGCACGCATGCAACTGCCGCTCGGTGTGGCACGTGTGATCGTCGCAGACATGGCCTCGGACGGCCTGCTTGCGGTCTATGAGCCCACCTCGCTCGAAGACGAGACCGACGCGGTAGGCACGGAACTGCTGGAAAGGGTGCTGAGTGGACTTCGCAGGCTCTGACATGTCGCACCGTCCCGCTGCGGGACGCGTGACATCGGCGAAGATTGTCATCGCCGGTGGCTTCGGCGTTGGCAAAACGACGCTGGTGGGGTCGGTCTCGGAGATCACCCCGCTGACCACTGAGGCGATCATGACCTCGGCCGGTGTGGGTGTCGACGACAACCGGCAGGTGCCGGGGAAGATGACCACCACCGTGGCCATGGACTTCGGCCGGATCAGCATCGACCGCGACCTGATCCTCTATCTGTTCGGAACACCTGGCCAGACGCGTTTCTGGTTCATGTGGGACGAACTGGTCCGGGGTGCGATCGGTGCAGTGGTCATGGTGGACACGCGTCGGCTTGCCGACTGCTTCGCCGCCATCGACTTCTTCGAGCACCGTCGCCTTCCCTACCTGATCGCGATCAACTGCTTCGACGGCATGCAGTACCACAACGCGCAGGACGTTCGAGACGCGCTGGCGATCTCGAGCGACGTGCCCGTCGTGAGCTGCGACGCCCGCAACCGCGAGTCGACGAAGAACGTGCTCATCTCCCTGGTGGAGTACGTTCTGACGATGCGTCGCTCGCGCGCGGTAGCGCCCGCCTGACAGTCGGTTGAAGCCCCGCTCCGGTCGCCGGAGCGGGGCTTTCGCATGCCTGCGGACCGGCGCTCAGCGAAGCCATGCGCTGACAGAGAGCAACACCGCCCGCCCGAATTC
>NZ_JBEZZR010000024.1:67866-137877 GCF_040639325.1 Actinoplanes sp. NPDC023936
GTCCACACGCGCTGTGGTGCCGCGGGTTGCGTGGGGACTTGAGGTGCGGAGCGCGCCCGTATTCCACACGCGCTGTGGTGCCGCGGGTTGCGTGGGGACTTGAGGTGCGGAGCGCGCCCGTATTCCACACGCGCTGTGGTGCCGCGGGTTGCGTGGGGTTTTGAGGTGCGGAGCGCGCCCGTATTCCACACGCGCTGTGGTGCCGCGGGTTGCGTGGGGCTTTGAGGTGCGGAGCGCGCCCGAATTTCACACGCGCTGTGGTGCCGCGGGTTGCGTGGGGCTTTGAGGTGCGGAGCGCGCCTGAACTTCACACGCGCTGTGGTGCCGCGGGTTGCGTGGGGACTTGAGGTGCGGAGCGCGCCTGAACTTCACACGCGCGATGCGAGCTGCCGCGCCCGCTGAGCGTGCCTCTCACGGGATTGGGCACGCACAGCACCACGGGAACCGCACTTGACGGTCCTTCATGGCGCTGGAGGGCGATGAGCGTACCCAAACGGGCCTTAGGTCGGCCACGCACCCGGCGCAAGCAAGCGATGAGGCCGCGACCCCCAGAGGGTCGCGGCCTCATCAGAGGATCACACGGATCAGCGACCGCCGAAGCCCGCGTTGTTGTCGCGGTACTCGTCGGCGGCCTGGCCGTCGCGCGTGAAGTCCCACCCGCCGGCGGCTTCCCGGCCCGGGCGGCCACCCATCGCGAAGCCGCCGATCTCCTGACCCCGCCGCCAGCCGCGGAAGTACCCCGTGGTGTGCGCGGCGATCGACGCGGCGTCGCGGACGATGCGCAGCGGGCGTTCCTCGCGCAGGGGCGAGCCCGGCACCAGGTTGGCCTGCGGCACCCGCTTGGGCAGGCCGGCTGAGGTCTCGGCGGCGACGGCGGGAGTGGCGGCCTTCTCCGCCGCACGCCAGCCGCTGTCGTTCGGGTTGGACCAGTCGACCTTCTCGGTCTCGGTGGTGCCGCCGGTGAACCACGCCGACCGGGCCGCCGCGAAGATGAGCAGGTCACCGTCGTTGCCGTCGGCCGGGACCGGCGGGCTGGCGCTGCGGTCGAGGGCGGTCAGTCTCGACGCGCTCTTACTCGCGCGCAGCGAGGGCGAGCTACCGGCCGGGTCCAGCGAGGAGCCGCCGGAGCGGCTGCGGGCCGGGTCGAGCGAGGAGCCGCCGGGGCGGCTGCCCGTCGGGTCGAGCGAGGAGCCGCTGGAGCGGCCGCCGGCCGGGTCGAGCGAGGAGCCGCCGGGGCGGCTGCCCGTCGGGTCCAGCGAGGAGCCGCTGGAGCGGCCGCCGGCCGGGTCGAGCGAGGAGCCGCCGGGCCGGCTGCCCGCCGGGTCCAGTGAGGAGGCGTTGGAGCGGCTGCCGGCCGGGTCGAGCGGCGAGCCGACGGCACGGCCCTCGACGAGGCGCAGCGGCGGCGGCTCCTTGGGCATGTCCTGCCACGGCGGCTTGACCCGTCCGCCGGCGGGCGCCGGGCTGACCGAGGCAGCGGCCGGGCTGACCGAGGCGGCGGCCGGCGGCGGGACCGCCAGGTCGTCCTTGTCGGGGTTGAGCAGCGGCCAGTTGGCACGCGAACCGGGGCCCGAGATCTCCTGGCCGGGGCGCTGTGCCGGGGCGGACGGCGCGGACGGGGCGGACGGCGCGGGCGACGTCGGCTGCGCGGGCAGCGGCAGGCTGAAGTCGGTCGGGCCGCCCGGCACGCCGTTCGCCGGGTTGGTTTTCGGCCGGGACGGGATGACCGTGCGCTGACGCTCGGCCCGCGCCCGGTTCAACTCGGCGTTGGTGAGCGTCGGCCGGAACGGCTCGCCGGCCTCGGCCGGGGTGGCCCGGCCGCCGGGCTGCGCGGACGTCGGCGTGGCCGAGGGCCGGGACGCCGGGACGCCGGGACGCGTCCCCGGGGTGATCGGGGTCATGCCGGGGGGAGGCGGCGGAACCGAGACCGGCCGGTTGCCGGGCGTGGCGCCGCGGCTGGGCAGGCCGGGAAGGCCGTTCGCCGCGGCCGGTGCGATCGGCGGCGGTGCGATCGGGTCCGGCGCGACCGGGGGAGGGGTCATCGGCTGCGGCACGGCGGGGCCGCTGCCGCTCGTCGCCGGCTCGGGACGGCTGCGTCGGCCGAACCGCGGGTTCTCCCCGGTCGGCACGGGCTGCAGCGGCGCAGGCTCGGTGGTGGCCCGGCGTGCCGCGCGGCGTCCCACGTTGGGGTGGGCGCCGGGCATGGCGCCCCGGGCGGTCAGCGTGCCGACGAGCGCGGTGCAGGCGGCGTCGCAGGAACGGATCGCGCCGATCGCCTGGCGCACGGCGTCGGCAGCGGCCGGGGCGAGCGACTTGTTGACCCCGCCCCGCCGCGGCGACTCGCTGATCGCCACCTGCAGGGCGGTGACAGCGGCGATCAGCTGGTCGTCGCTGCCGGCGCCGTTGCGGGCCAGCTCACCGGCGATCTCGCGGGTGACGTGGCCGGTGTCGCCGGGCCGGCCGGTGATCCGGCCGGGCTCGGGCACCGCTTCCAGGACGGCCATGGCCAGCGGGTGCGCGGGATCCGGGTACGCCCGGAGGGCCGCCGGATAGAGCTCGCGCAGCACCTCACGGAGCGCGACAGCCGCCGCGTTCCGGCCGACGAGCATCGCGACGTGCGCGGCCAGGACGGGTTTGTAACTGACCAGCTCGCGCGGGGTCGGCAGGTTGATCGCCGCGATCGCGCCGGCCTGCAACGCCCGGGCCAGGCCGACGGCCCGGCGGGCGGCGAGCGGCGCCGCGATCTCCTCGGGGGAGTCGTCGTCGGAGAAACGCTCGGCGTAGTCGTCCGCGTCGTCGTCGTCGACGACGACCAGTGGCCGCCCGGCGGCGGTGAGCAGCGACGTGACGACGTGGTCGTCACTGTCCGCGGCGACTGCCGCGTCGCTGAATCCCGTCGTCCGTTCCACGAGCAGCGTGCCCAGCTGGGCGTAGCCCGCCGGGTCGTCGCTGATCTCGTGAACGCCGAGCAGCCGGCCTGCGTCGTCCACCACGGCGATGGTCAGTGGCGCGGCCGAAGCCGTACGCACCGAATCATCAGCCGACGCCAGACCGCAGTACACGCGCACGAGCGCCACGGCGTCGTCCTCCTCCCCGGGACTGCTTTTACTCACTGGCCAAGGACTGATGTTCCCTGGTAATCGGTCAGTCACGCCAGTCCACAGCGGCAGAGATCTTGCCGATGACCGAGCGCCAGCCGAGACTCGCCTGTTGTGCTCCGATTTTCTTCAACCGCCGACGTCCGAAGAATCCACCCATCCCACCGCTTTCCGCGGAACGCAGGGACTCGTCCAGGTCGTCGAGCGGAGAACCGGGCGACAGGGCCAGGATCACCGGCTTGATGCGGAGAGCATGCCCGAGGTCGCGGGCCACTTCGCCGGCGGCGATGAGGAGCGGAAGGTCCCACGTGTCGTGGCCGCCGCGCAGGTTCTCCACCACGAGGTCGAGCTCGTAGCGGTTCTCCGGCAGCGGGTCGATGTCGCTCGACTGTACCCGCTCGGCGACAGCCTCCCAGGTGTCCAATTGTGCGAGATCGTGCGGAGCACCCGAACGAAGGAAGGCCACGAGCGATTCGGTGCTCTTGAAGGCGAGCAGCCGGCCCTTGTGGCTGAGGAACACCGGAACTTCCTCGTCGTCCGGCTGGTCGGCGGCCGTTTCCGGCTCGTCGTCCGCCTTGGCCTCGGTCTCGGCGTCGGTCGCGCTCTCCGAGGAATCGGATTTCTCCGACAGCTCGGATTCAACGCGGGCGGCCTCCAGCGCCTGCCGCTCCAACTCCTCGTCGCTGACCTCGACGAACTCCTCGCCGTCCTCCTCGCGGACGCGCTTGCGCGCCTCGAACGGGTCGTCCTCGTCGACCTCGATCTCGGTCGGCGTCACCACGCCGGCCGCCCGGTACGCCCGCAGGGTCAGACCCACACCACCCGGCAGCGCGATCTCCACCGGCTCGATGCGGACAGAATCCCAAAGCTCACGCCCGGACGGCCCCTCGGACGAAGGCTGCTCGGCCACCGGCGCGGACGCCTCGGGCTCGTCGGACTGGCTGGTCACGGTTGACCTCCGGATGCTCAATGGGGTGGCGGGACGGGTGACTCTGGGCACACACCCTAGTCCGCAACGCTGTGTGACAAAGGCCCCGGTCGGCTCACTCGCCCTTCGGGTGCCACACGGTCTTCGTCTCCAGCAGCGCTGTCATCGGCCGCAGCCCCGGATCGGCGGTGAAGTCGGCGCCCGGACGCGGGCGGATCACGCGTTTCAAGGTCCCGGCGGCGGCCCGCTCCAGCTCGGCGGCGAGCTCGGGGTGCTCAACGCCGGTGAGATCCAGCGCGTTGACGTCGGCGTGCGCGGCCAGCCAGGGCGCGGTCTCCGCGTACCTCCCGGTGAGAATGTTCACCACGCCGCCGGGCACGTCGGAGGTGGCGAGCACCTCGGCCAGAGTGATCGCGACCTGCGGTTCCGGCGCGAGGACCACCACGGTGTTCCCGGTCACCACGGCCGGGGCGATCACGCTGACCAGACCGAGCAGTGACGGCGGGGCGACCACCGCGACCACGCCGGTGGGCTCCGGCGCGGAGATGTTGAAGAACGGGCCGGCCACCGGGTTCGCCCCGCCGGCCACCTGGGCGATCTTGTCGGACCAGCCGGCGTACCAGACCCAGCGGTCGATCGTGGCGTCCACCTCGTCGGCTTTCACCCCGAGCGCGGTGAACTCGCGGCGGCGGGCCTCCAGCATCTCGGCGATCCGGTAGAGCACCTGACCGCGGTTGTACGCCGTGGCGCCCGCCCACTTCTTCTGCGCCGACCGTGCCGCCACCACCGCGTCGCGGGCGTCCTTGCGGGAGGCGAGGGCCACGTTGTCGCCGGTCACCACGAAGGTCCGTCCTGACTCGCTGCGAGGGAACGCGCCACCGATGTAGAGCTTGTAGGTCTTGCGGACGGCAAGACGAGACGACTTAGGCAAGGTAGGCCTCCAACCCGTGCCGGCCACCTTCCCGGCCGTAACCGGACTCCTTGTAGCCGCCGAACGGCGACGCCGGGTCGAACTTGTTGAACGTGTTCGCCCACACCACGCCGGCGCGGAGCTTGTCGGCGATCGCGAGGATCCGCGAGCCCTTCTCCGACCAGACGCCGGCCGACAGGCCGTACGGCGTGTTGTTGGCCTTTTCCACGGCCTCCGCCGGTGTCCGGAAGGTGAGCACCGAGAGCACCGGCCCGAAGATCTCCTCCCGGGCGATCCGATGCGCCTGCGTCACCCCGGTGAAGATGGTCGGGGCGAACCAGAAGCCGCGATCCGGCAGCTGACACTCCGGCGACCAGCGCTCCGCGCCTTCCGTACCGCCTATTTCCGACAATTCGGTAATGCGAGCCAGCTGTGCCGCCGAATTGATCGCGCCGATGTCGGTGTTCTTGTCGAGCGGGTCACCGACCCGCAGCGTCGACATCCGGCGCTTCAGCGAGGTGAGCAGTTCCTCGGCGATCGACTCCTGCACCAGCAGCCGGGAGCCCGCGCAGCACACGTGCCCCTGGTTGAAGAAGATCCCGTTCACGATGCCCTCGACCGCCTGGTCGATCGGGGCGTCCTCGAAGACGATATTCGCGGCCTTGCCGCCCAGCTCCAGGGTGAGCCGCTTGCCGGTGCCGGCCACCGCGCGGGCGATCTCCCGGCCCACCTCGGTCGAGCCGGTGAAGGCCACCTTGTTCACATCCGGGTGCTGCACCAGGTACGCCCCGGTGTCACCGGCGCCGGTGACGATGTTGACCACGCCCGGCGGCAGGTCGGCCTGCCGGCAGACGTCGGCGAAGAAGAGCGCCGACAGCGGGGTGGTCTCGGCCGGCTTGAGCACCACGGTGTTGCCGGTGGCGAGCGCCGGAGCGATCTTCCAGGCCAGCATCAGCAGCGGGAAGTTCCACGGGATGACCTGACCGGCCACGCCGAGCGGCCGCGGGTCCGGGCCGAAGCCGGCGTAGCCCAGCTTGTCCGCCCAGCCCGCGTAGTAGAAGAAGTGCGCCGCGACGAGCGGAAGGTCGACGTCGCGCGACTCCTTGATCGGTTTCCCGTTGTCGAGCGACTCGAGAACCGCCAGCTCACGCGATCTTTCCTGAATGATCCGAGCGATGCGGAACAGGTACTTCGCGCGCTCGCTGCCCGGCAGTGCCGACCACGACTCGAAGGCTCGCCGGGCCGCGGCGACGGCCCGGTCGACGTCGTCATGACCCGCCGAAGCGACCTCGGCGAGCACCTCCTCGGTCGCCGGGTTCACCGTCTTGAAGCTGCCACCCTCTTTGGGCGGGTCGAAGGAGCCGTCGATGAAGAGGCCGTAGGAAGAGGCGATCTCGACGACGGAACGAGACTCGGGAGCTGGTGCGTAAGAGAACATCGGCCTCAGTCCAGGGTGAAGTAGTCCGGACCGGCGTAGTGACCGGTAGCCAGCTTGGTGCGCTGCATGAGCAAATCGTTGAGCAGCGACGACGCCCCGAACCGGAACCAGTCCGGGCTCAGCCAGTCGTCGCCGACGGTCTCGTTGATCATCACCAGGTACTTGATGGCGTCCTTGGTGTTCTTGATGCCGCCGGCCGGCTTGACCCCGACCTGCCGGCCGTGGCGGTCCCGGAAGTCCCGCACCGCCTCCAGCATGACCAGGGTGATCGGCAGCGTCGCGTTGACAGCGACCTTGCCGGTGGAGGTCTTGATGAAGTCGGCGCCGGCCAGCATCGCGAGCCAGGACGCGCGGCGGACGTTGTCGTACGTCGCCAGCTCCCCGGTCTCCAGGATCACCTTGAGATGTGCGCTGCCGCACGCCTCCTTGACCGCGACGATCTCGTCGAAGACCCGGTCGTAGTCGCCGGCCAGGAACGCGCCCCGGCTGATCACCATGTCGATCTCGTCAGCGCCGGCCTCGACCGCGCTCCGGGTGTCGGCGAGCTTGACGTCGAGCGGCGCCTGCCCGGACGGGAACGCGGTGGCGACACTGGCCAGGTGCACTCCCGAGCCGGCGAGCGCGGCCGCGGCGACCGGGACCATCGCCGGGTAGACGCAGATCGCGGCGACCGGCGGGCAACCGGGATCGGCCGGGTCGGGCCGCCTGCCTTTCGCGCAGAGCGCCCGGACCTTGCCCGGCGTGTCCGCGCCCTCGAGCGTGGTCAGATCGACCATCCGGATGGCCAGGTCGATCGCTGTCGCCTTGGCGCTGGTCTTCACCGAACGGGTGCCGAGTGCCGCCGCCCTCGCCTCGACTCCGACCTTGTCGACCCCGGGCAGGCCGCGCAGGAAGGAACGAAGATCGGACGACCCGACGGACGCTGTCGCAGTCATGAAATCGATTCTAAGCAACCCTGTGACAGTTGATCTTGAATGAACGGTAGGTTGAGGCCGTGGACGTCCTTGTCGTAGATCATCCGTTGGCACAGACCCGGCTCACCGCGATGCGCCGCACCGAGACCGAGTCCGGTGTCTTCCGTGCCTCGCTGCACGAGCTGACCACGATGGTGGTCTACGAGGCGGCCCGCCTCTTCGCCGTCGAGAAGTACCCCATCGAGACGCCCGTCGCCGCCACCGAGGGCACCCGCCTGGCGAACCCGCCGCTGATCGTCCCGGTCCTCCGCGCCGGCCTGGGCATGGCCGACGCCGCGCTGGGCCTGCTCCCGGAGTCGTCGATGGGCTTCGTCGGCCTGGCCCGCGACGAGAAGACGTATGAGCCGCGCGCCTACATGGAGTCGCTCCCCGCTGACCTCTCCGGCCAGCCGGTCCTCGTCCTCGACCCGATGCTCGCCACCGGCGGCTCCCTGCTGCACTGCTGCAAGCTCCTCGCCGACCGCGGCTGCACCGACATCATCATCTGCTGCGTCCTGGCCGCCCCCGAGGGCATCGAGCGCCTGTCGAACTCCGACCTCCCGCTCCGCCTGGTCACCGCCTCGATCGACGAGGGCCTGAACGAGAAGGCCTACATCGTCCCCGGCCTCGGCGACGCCGGCGACCGCCAGTTCGGCGGCATGCGCCGCTTCTGACCGGCTGCCCCCTAAGGCCGCGTCTCTCTCCCGGTGAGAGGGGTGCGGCCTTTCTTGCGGGTACGCGCCACCCCTCCCCAACCGCACCCAGCCACTCCCCGAGAGTCCCCGCGACCCAGGACCGCCGTCCCGGCCGCCACGCGCGTTTCGCTATCGCTGCACCCGCGCGCGGAGACAGCCCCGAGCCCGCGCCGGCTCCCGCAGAGCGGCGCCCATCGGCCACGCCGGCTCCCGCAGAGCAGCGCTCAGCGCCCACGCCGAGCAACGCCCTGCGCCCGTGCCCACGCCGGGCGTCACGAGGGGTCACGGCAACGGCGGAGCGTTTCGGCGTTGCGTCATTCTGTGGGGCCTGGAGCATCCGCGCACTTCCGCGAAGCGCCGCCTTTACCCCGGATGCCGGCACACGGAGTCACGATCACGGGCGCTGGCGGCAGGCCGCTCTCGGGCGCTGGCGGCGGGCCGCTCTCGCGCGCTGGCGGCGGGTCGCTCTCGGGCGCTGGCGGCGGGCCGCCCGCGCGCGCGGGCCGGTCATCGCGGCAGGACAGGGCGGGACGGCTCGGGTGCGGGGTGGCGGCGGGACCGGGTCTGCCGGCGGGACGGGGCGCGGGGTGACCATGCACCTGTCGCCGTAGGACGCGCTGCGGCCCGGGGACGGCAGGTGCTCGCGCGGACTCTCGGGCAGTGGCCGGGTGCGGTCGGGGAGGGGTGGCGCGTACCCGATCAGGTGTTGTAGCTCCACGAGGTCGCGCGCCCTGCGGAGAAGGGCATCACGCCGTGGAAGACCTGGGGGTCGTCGGCGAAGACCAGGGGGAGGAAGTGGCGGTCGGACTCCCACATCGGGAGCTTTCCGGCCAGGACGTCGGCGATGTCCACCCAGTGCAGCGAGCCCTCCGGGTTGGCGCTGTGCGGGGTGCCGGACCAGTCGGTGACCCGGAAGAGGAAGGCCAGCCAGTTCTCCCCGTTGCGGCCGAAGCCGGGCCAGGAGATGGTGCCGGCCAGTTCGACGCCGGCGCAGTCGAGGCCCGCCTCTTCGCGGATCTCGCGGCGGAGGCCGGTGACGACGTCCTCGCCGGGCTCGAGCTTGCCGCCCAGGCCGTTGTAGTAACCGAAGTGGATGTCATCGGGCCGGGCGTCCCGGCGGATCATCAAGATCTGGCGACGATCGGGGGAGAAGACGTAGCCGAGAGTGGCGACGATGGCCTGCACCTGCCCACCTTAGAGCATGCCGTTGGGTGACAAAACGGTGCATGATGGTACGAATCGTCCTCACGTCGGGCCCTGCTGTTCTGCTAACGTTCGCCGAACAGCCGACGCATAGAGTGAGAATCCGCGTCGAAATTCCAGGAGGGTACACGGGAATGGATTCCGTGCTGAGCATCATCGTGCCGATCTACAACGTGGCACCCTACCTGGAGGAATGCCTCTCCTCGATCGCGGCTCAGTACTATCGCCAGCTCGAGGTCGTCATGGTGGACGACGGGTCGACGGACGAAAGCGGTGAGATCGCCGCCGAGTTCGCCGCTCGCGACCCCCGCTTCAAGCTGGTGACGAAGGCCAACGCCGGGCTGGGCGCCGCACGCAACACCGGTGTCGAGCACGCCACCGGTGAGTTCCTGATGTTCGTGGACAGCGACGACGTGCTGCCGCCGGCCGCGTGTGAGCTGCTCGTCTCCTCGATCGCCGAGACCGGGTCGGACTTCGCGTCCGGCAACGTCTACCGGCTGACCAGCCGCGGCGTGCACCAGTCCGGCCTGCACCGGGCCGCGTTCGCCACCACGAGTCTGCGCACCCACGTGAGCAAGCAGACCTCGCTGATGGACGACCGGACCGCGTGGAACAAGGTCTTCCGCCGCTCGTTCTGGGACCAGCACCAGCTGGCCTTCCCGGAGGGCGTGCTCTACGAGGACACCCCCGTGATGGTCCCGGCGCACGTGCTCGCGAAGAGCGTCGACGTGCTGGACGTGCCGGTCTACTACTGGCGTGAGCGCGAGGGCGCCGACAAGTCGATCACCCAGCGCCGGGACGAGATCAAGGGCTTCATCGACCGGCTGGCCGGCGTGGAGTCGGTGAGCCGGTTCCTCGGCAAGCACAAGCAGCAGAAGCTGAAGCGGCTCTACGACGCCTCCGCGCTCAAGGGCGACCTGATGCTGTTCATGCGGGTGCTGCCGAAGGTCGACGAGGACTACCACCGGCAGTTCCTGGACGGCTGCAACCGCTTCCTGGCGACCGTCGACGACCGGGTCTACGACGAGATCCCGGCGGCGCACCGGGTGCTGTGGCGGCTGGTCCGCAACCGGATGCTGCCCGAACTGCTGGAGATGATCCCGACCGTCCGCGCGCGGCACCGGATCGTCCGCAAGGGCCTGCGCCGGTACCACAAGCTGATGTTCCTCGAGGACCGCCTGCCGAACGTGCCCCGCACGCTGTTCCTGGCCGGCACCCCGCGCCCGCGCACCCGGGTGCACGACGCGCAGTGGCGCGGCGACAAGCTGCGGATCCGCGGTCACGCGTTCATCCCCGGGCAGTCCGCCGCGCACGCGTGGTCGACCACCCGGCTGATCTGGCTGCGCGACGAGAGCGGCCGCCGGACCAAGCGCCAGGCGCTGGCGAACCACAAGTGCCTGGACGCCACGGCGGTGCACGGCAGCCCGTCGATGAACTACGACTGGTCCGGCTTCGAGTCGGAGGTCGACGTGCAGTCGCTGCGCGGCGACGACGGCAAGTGGCACGACGGGGTCTGGACGGTCGTGGTCGGCGTCCTCGGCCTCGGCCAGAAGAGCAAGGGCCCGCTGACCGTCGGCGAGCACGCCAACCCGATCCGGCTCACCAGCCTCTACGTCGACAAAGACGTCCGGGTCACCCCGGTCGTCACGAACGGCAAGTTCCAGCTGCACGTCGAGCATGTCGGGGCCCGGCTCACCAACGGTGGGCTGGACGACCAGGGTGACCACGTGGTGATCCGGGGCGAGGTGACCGGGCCGAACCGGCGGCCGGCCACGGCGCGGCTGTCGCGCACCTCGGGGATCGCCTGGCGCAGCTACCCGGTGGAGATCTCCGACGACCGGTTCGAGTTCCGGATCCCGGTCACCGACCTGCAGGACGAGACCCTCGAGTACCCGCAGCTGCTGCCCGGCGAGCCCGGTGAGCGGTGGGACGTCGAGCTCTCGGCCGGCGACGAGCACGCCGCGCCGATCCCGCTGGCGATGCACGACTACTTCACGTTCCCGCCGCTCTACCTGAGCGGGCGCACGGTCAACGTGCTGCCGGACCGCAAGGGTCACCCGGTGCTGACCGCGCTGCCGCTGACCCCGGCGATCTCCGGTGTCACGTCGCTGAGCACCGGGTTCCGGCTCACCGGCACGCTGCCGCCGACCGGTGACTGGAGCGACATGCGGGTCGTCGCCCGGATCTCCAACGCCCGGGAGACGAGGCACTTCCCGGTGAAGGTCGACGGCACCACCTGGAGCCTCGACCTGGACCCGCTGCGGGTGCCGAACTTCGGCTGGGACATCCGGCTCAAGGCCGGCACGTGGAACGTCTTCTACCGGCTCGGCGAAGGCCCGATCCGGCCGCTTCCGCTCGCCGTCGGCAGCATGGAGAGCCTGCCGGTGGGCCACCCGGCCGACCCCGAGCGGGTCACCTTCGAGTGGCTGACCGACCAGCGCAGCGTGATCCGGGTCCGTACCGCGCTCACCGACTCGGAGCGGGGCAAGGCGAACGGTTTCCGCAGCCGCACCGAGCTCTACCCGAGGATGCGCAAGGCGCCGCTGCGCGACGTCGTGCTCTACAACAGCTTCACCGGCCGGCAGTACTCGGACAGCCCGCGCGCGGTGCACGAGGAGCTCGTCGCCCGCGGTCTGCCGCTCGGCCACCTCTGGGTGGTCACCGACGGCCAGGCCGCCGTGCCGGACACCGCCAAGGCCGTCGCGCTGTGGCGCCACGAGTGGTACGAAGCGCTCGCCACCAGCCGGTACATCGTCACCAACCAGCACCTGCCCGGCTGGTTCGAGCGCCGCCCGGACCAGGTGGTGATCCAGACCTGGCACGGCACCCCGCTCAAGCGGATCGGCTTCGACATCGAGGACCTGCAGTTCGCCGACAAGCAGTACTTCGAGAAGCTGGAGACCGAGGCGAAGAACTGGAGTCACCTGGTCTCGCCGAACACGTTCAGCACGCCGATCCTGCGGCGCGCGTTCCGCTTCCCCGGCGAGATCCTGGAGATCGGCTACCCGCGTAACGACGTGCTCTTCCTGGAGGGCGAGAAGCGGGACGCGCTGGTCGCCGACGTGCGTCGGCGGATCGGCCTGCCCGAGGGCAAGAAGGTCGTGGTCTACGCGCCGACCTGGCGTGACGACGAGTACTACAGCGGCGGCGCCTACAAGATCACGATGATGCTGGACCTGGAAGCGGCTCGGGAGCGTCTCGGCGACGACCACGTGCTGCTGATCCGCCGCCACCCGAACGTGGTCGACGAGATCCGCGGGGCCGGCAACGGCTTTGTCTATGATGTCTCGACATATCCGGACATGGCCGATCTGCTGGCGATCGCGGACGTGCTGATCACCGATTACTCCTCGGTGATGTTCGACTTCGCGAGCACCGGCCGGCCGATGCTGTTCTTCACCTACGACCTGGAGAACTACCGGGACAACCTGCGCGGCTTCTACTTCGACTTCGAGGCCGAGGCGCCGGGGCCGCTGCTGAGCACCTCGGACGAGGTGATCGAGGCGATCCGCACCTCGGATCAGGTGGTGGAGAAGTACGCGACCCAGTACCAGGCGTTCAAGGAACGGGCCAGCGACCTCGACGACGGACACGCGGCGGCCCGTCTGGCCGACGCCATGCTGGCAGCCGGGAACAAGAGCAAGTGACCGACCTGGGGATCCGATCCCGTGACTCGGAGCACTATCGTTGTCAAATATGACCCCCATTCCGCTCGCTGAGGAACTCCTCCTCCTCGCGTACGACGACCAGACCGGTAAGGCGACCGGCTCACGCATCGGGCTTGACCTGGGCATGGCCGCAGCCATCCTGATCGACCTCGCACTGGCGAACCGGATCGCATACGCCGCTGACGGCTATCTCAAGGTGGTCGACGCCACGCCGATCGGTGACGCGGTCGCCGACGCCGTGCTGGACAAGGTCGCGGCGGACGAGCCGCACACCCCGGCGCAGTGGCTGCAACGGCTGCGCCATCGGCTGCGTACCCGGGTCTTGGAAGATCTCTGCGAGCGGGGTGTCGTCCGCGACGTCGACGAGACTCAGCTCGGCGTGATCCACGTGCACCGCTACCCGACCAGCGACCCGGCCTACGAGGCCGAGATCCGTCAGCGTCTGGCCGCCGCCCTGATCGGGAACACCCTTCCCGACGAGCGCACGGCCGCGCTGGCGACGCTGCTCGTCGCGGCCCGGATGGAGCCGGCGCTGAAACTGCCGCCGGACGAGGCCGAGCGGGCTCACGAGCGGCTCGAGGAGATCGCCAGCAACGCCGGGTTCGTCGGCGACGTGTCGCTGGAGGACTCCATCGTGCGTCCGAGCGTCGCCCTGGTGGTGGCCACGCTGGGCCGGGCGATCACGGCCGCGCTGGGCGCGCCCAAACCCCTGTGACGGGTACGGACTGAGGCGCGGCCTCGCGAACCACTGCTCCCCGGGAGTCGGCGCGAGGCGGTGCCTTGGTCCCGGCCGCTGCGCGGCTGCCGGCGACGGGTGCCGGGTCAAGCCCTTCGGCTCCCGCCGCCTGCGGACCTCTCAGACGCCCAGGGTGGTCGCGATCTCCGCGCGCAGATCGACGAGGGCGGCGGCGGCCCGCTCCCGCGCCGAGCCCAGGCCGGCCGCGCTCACCGGTTCCACCACTTCCAGGTACGCCTTGAGCTTCGGCTCGGTGCCCGACGGCCGGATCACCACGCGTGCGGCCGACGTCCGGAACGTCAGCACGTCGTTCGCCGGCCTCAGGTCGGCCACCTCGGTCACCGGGGAGCCGAGCAGGGTGGTCGGCGGGTTCTGCCGGGCCCGGGTCATCGCCCGGCCGATCTCGGCGAGGTCGTCGACGCGTACCGACAGCTGGTCGGTGGCGTGCACGCCGAATTCGGCCGCCAGCTCGTCGAGACGGTCGCTCAGCGTCCGCCCGGAGGTCTTCAGCTCGGCGGCCAGCTCGGCGACCGTCAGCGCGGCCGTGATGCCGTCCTTGTCACGGACCATGGCCGGGGCGACGCAGTACCCGAGCGCCTCCTCGTACCCGAACGCCAGCTCCTCGGCGGCCCGGACGATCCACTTGAAGCCGGTGAGGGTCTCCGCGTACGGCACGCCACGGGCGGCGCTGAGGCGGCCCAGCAGCGACGAGGAGACGATCGTGGTGGCGTACGTGCCGGGGACGCCACGCCGGATCAGGTGGTCGGCGAGGAGGACGCCCAGCTCGTCACCGCGCAGCGGGCGCCAGGAGCCGTCGCCGGTGGGGATCGCCACGGCGCAGCGGTCCGCGTCCGGGTCGTTGGCGATCGCCAGGTCGGCGTTCTCGGCGCCGGCGAGCGCGAGCAGGTGATCCATCGCGCCCGGCTCTTCCGGGTTGGGGAAGTGCACGGTCGGGAACTCGGGGTCGGGCTGCTCCTGGTCCGCCACGACCGACGGGGCGCCGAATCCGGCCGCGGTGAAGGCGGCGGCCAGGGTCTCGCCGCCGACACCGTGCAGGGGCGTGTAGGCGATCCGCAGGTCCCGCGGGCCGCCCTCGGTGAGCACCGAGACGGCGCTCCGCACGTACTCTTCGGCGATGTCGTCGCTCAGCACGGTCCCCGGCTCGCCCAGCGGAACCGCGGCGAGACTTCCCACCGCCCGGATCGCCGCCTCGATCCCGGCGTCGGCCGGCGGCACGATCTGCGCGCCGTCACCGGCCGGACCGCCGAGCGCGGCGCCCAGGTACACCTTGTAGCCGTTGTCCTGCGGCGGGTTGTGGCTCGCCGTCACCATCACGCCGGCCACCGCGTCCAGCGCTCGCACCGCGTAGGCCAGCACCGGGGTGGGCAGCGTGCGGGGCATCAGCAGCGCTCGGCGGCCGGCGCCGGTCGCCACCCGGGCGGTCCGCTCGGCGAACTCCCGGGAGCCGTGCCGGGCGTCGTACCCGATCACCAGCGGCCCTTCGCCGCCCTGCGCGGCGAGCCAGGCGACAAGCCCGGCCGCTGCTTGGGTGACCACCGCCAGATTCATGCCGTTCGGCCCGGCGCGCAGCGGGCCGCGCAGCCCGGCCGTGCCGAAGGTGAGCGGGCCGGAGAACCTGTCGCGCAGCTCCGCGGCGGTGGCCGGGAGCCGGTCGATCAGTTCCCGGAGCTCGGCGCGGCTCGCCGGGTCGGGGTCGTCGGCGAGCCAGGCCTCGGCCCGCTCTTCAAGGTGCACATCAACGTCGGACGCCATCAGGGATTGATAGCACAGCGTCACAGGTTGATCTTGAAGGTCTCCGCCATCTTGGTGAAGTACTTCTTGCTCTCCGCGAAGTTCGCTTCCGGCGAGGTGAGGTAGAACGAGTACATCCGGTCGCCGACCGTGGTCATCCGCCAGATGCCGTGACGCCGGGCCTCGCCGTCGCCGCAGGTGTACTCGAACTGCGCGCCGGGGTTGCCGGACACCTGGACCTCGATGGTCTCGCCCTGCGCGTACGGCTTGGGGCAGTTCTTCGACTTCTTCAGCGTGGCGGGCGCGGTCTCGTTGACGAACCGGGTCGGCGCGATCGAGCCCTTCTCGACCAGGATCCGTACCTTGACCCCGTTGTTGTCCGGGTTCACGTAGTCCACGTAGGTCTTGCCGGTGGACCGGGTCCACCCGGCCGGGACCAGCACGCTGATCGGGGCGCCGCCCTTGAAGGGCTGCGTCTCGAACGGCGTGTCGACCGGCGGCGCGGCGCTGGCCGGCGCCTGCGCCTGCGGCTGCTGGGCCGGATCGGGATCGCCGCCCAGCGAGAAGACCAGGATCAGCAACAGCACCACGGCCGCCGCGGCGCCGCCGGTGATCAGCTGCTTGTTGCGCGGCCAGGACCGGAACGTGGTGACCAGTTTCTCGGCGGTCTCCCGCGCGCCCGTGGTGACCTTGTCGATCGTGGCCCGGCGCTTGGCCGCCGGGCTCATCACCACGGTCCCGGGGCGCTGCTCGCCGCTCGGGCTCCACGGGGTCTGCGGGGGGATCACGCTCGTCGTGTCGCCGGAGTGGCCCTGCTGAGCCGGCATCATGCCGGTCGGGTACCCGGCGCCGGCCGCCTCCGGCGCGCGGCGGCGGCCGCCCGCGTTCTGCGTCTCCAGCTTGCTGAGGTGGTCGGTGAGCGACTCGCCGGGCTGGAGCATGGCCCGGCCGCCGATCTGGCCGGAGGGCTGGGCCGGAGCATGCTGGCTGGGGATCTGCGGCGGGATCTGCTGGGTGGCGCCCGGCGCCGGGCTGGTCGGCCGGGACGAGACCACCGAGTACGGGTCGGTCATCAGGTGCGGCGGCTGCTTGCTGGCGAGCGGACCGGCCAGCTGCTGGCGCAGGATCGTGCGAGCGGTCTGCACGTCCATCCGCTGGCTCGGGTTCTTCTCCAGCAGGCCCATCAGCACCGGGGTGAGCGAGCCGGCCCGCACCACCGGGGCCGGCGGGTCCTCGACCACGGCGTGCATGGTCTCGATCGGGTCGCCCTTGTCGAACGGCGGGCGGCCCTCGATCGCGGTGTAGAGCGTGACGCCCAGCGAGAACAGGTCGCTCGGCGGGCCGAAGTCGTGGCCCATCGCCCGCTCGGGTGAGATGAAGTGCGGCGAGCCGAGAACCATGCCGGGCGTGGTGAGCTGCACGTCGGTCGGCATCCGGGCGACGCCGAAGTCGGTCAGCACGCAGCGGCCGTCCTGGCAGATCAGCACGTTCGCCGGTTTCACGTCCCGGTGCAGCACGCCGTGCGCGTGGGCCACCTCGAGCGCGCCGAGCAGCGCGATGCCGATCTTGGCGACCACGCGCGGGGAGACCGGGCCGTCCTCGATGACCATGTCGGCGAGGCTGCGCGCGTCCAGCAGCTCCATCACGATCCACGGCCGGCCGTTCTCGTGGACCACGTCGTAGACCTGGACGACGGCGGGGTGCTGGAGCGCGGCGGCGGCGCGGGCCTCCCGCATGGTGCGCTCGTACATCGCGTCGCGGTCGCTGGGCGCCAGACCGGGCGGGAGGATCACCTCCTTGATCGCCACGTCCCGGCGCAGCAGCGTGTCCGCCGCGCGCCACACCGTGCCCATGCCGCCGTGACCCACCGCGGCGCGCAGCGTGTACCGCCCGCCGATGAGCGTGCCCGGGGCCGCACGTCCGCTGAGGGGGGAGGTGTTGCCACCGCTCCACGTCGGAATCTGAGTCACTGAGGATGCCACCGAGGGGGTATAGGGGCTGTCGGCCAACCCCGCTATCTTGCCCGGTGGGTGGCGTTCAATGAAAGTCACTGCGGGAGTGTTCCACTCACTTCGACGGTGGGTAGCCGCAACGTGGCCGAGGGTGGAGCGCAAGGAAACGCAGGGTGCAAAATCCCTCACTGTCGGCGTCCTTTGCGAACATTAGGATCACGATGTGAATGCAGAGTCCGGGTTCCCGATCAAGCCGGTCTACGGCCCCGACGACGTTCCTCAAGGCGTCGGAGACGAACAGCCGGGTCAATATCCCTACACCCGCGGCGTCTATCCGACGATGTACACCAAACGGCCGTGGACCATGCGGCAGTACGCCGGATTCGGCACCGCGGCCGAGTCCAACGCCCGCTATCACCAGCTGCTGGCGGCCGGCACGATGGGCCTCTCGGTGGCCTTCGACCTGCCCACCCAGATGGGGTACGACTCGGACGACCCGATCGCGCACGGCGAGGTCGGCAAGGTCGGCGTGGCGATCGACTCGATCGACGACATGCGGCTTCTCTTCAAGGACATCCCGCTCGACAAGGTGTCCACCTCGATGACGATCAACGCGCCCGGCTCGGTGCTGCTGCTGCTCTACCAGCTGGTCGCCGAGGAGCAGGGCGTGCCCGGGTCGGCCCTTCAGGGGACGATCCAGAACGACATCCTGAAGGAGTACATCGCCCGGGGGACGTACATCTTCCCGCCCAAGCCGTCGCTGCGGCTGGTCGCCGACACGTTCGCCTACTGCAAGGCGGAGATCCCGAAATGGAACACCATTTCGATCTCCGGCTACCACATGGCCGAGGCCGGGGCGACGCCCGCGCAGGAGATCGCGTTCACTCTGGCGAACGGCATCGAGTACGTACGGGCCGCGATCGCCGCCGGATTGGCCGTCGACGATTTCGCGCCGCGGCTGTCGTTCTTCTTCGTCGCGCGGACCACGCTGCTCGAGGAGATCGCGAAGTTCCGGGCGGCGCGGCGGATGTGGGCCCGGATCATGCGGGACGAATTCGGCGCCAAGGACCCGAAATCGCTCATGCTGCGGTTCCACACACAGACCGCCGGCGTCCAGCTCACCGCGCAGCAGCCCGAGGTCAACCTGATCCGGGTCGCGATCCAGGCGCTCGGCGCGGTCGCCGGCGGCACCCAGTCGCTGCACACCAACTCGTACGACGAGGCGCTCGCCCTGCCGACCGAGAAATCCGCCCGCCTCGCGCTGCGTACCCAGCAGGTCCTCGCGTACGAGAGCGGGCTGACCGGCACGGTGGACCCGTTCGCCGGCTCGTACGCGGTGGAGGCGCTGACCGACGCCGTCGAGCGGGAGGCGACCACGCTGATCGAGCGGGTCTTCGAGCACGGGTCCGCGGTCGACGCGATCGAGCAGGGCTTCCAGAAGGGCGAGATCGAGAAGTCCGCGTACCAGATCGCCAACGAGATCGATTCCGGCGAGCGGGTCGTCATCGGCGTGAACCGGTTCGCCGCCGAGAGCGAGGAGAAGTACGAGCCGCTGCGTGTCGACCCGGCGATCGAGTCCGCTCAGGTGAACCGGCTCGCCACGCTGCGTGCCGAGCGGGACAACCCGGCGGTGCAGGCCGCCCTGGCGGATCTGGGAAAGGCCGCGGCCGGAAGCGTGAACGTCCTACCGTTGATGAAGGAGGCGTTGCGCCTGCGTGCAACGGTGGGGGAGGTGTGCCACACGTTGCGGGGGGTATGGGGCGTCCACCGGCCGGTCGAACGCTTCTGATCGACGGGTCCCCGGCAACGCACCTGTAGTACGTCGCGTCACCTCCGCGATTCACTACCCGTTGAGGGGTTGGCGGGCCGGGACGATCTCCCGTGTGCCCGCCCTGCCTCGGCTGTGGGACGTGAAGATCTCTTTACCCACCCGTTACACAGCGTGACTGAAATCGGGCTAGGCTGGCGCGCGTCGCCAAACCCGACAAACCTCTAGAACGAATACGGAAGCCGACGTGACTACTGCTCTGACGGCGCCGGAAGGTGTCGATACGTCGTGGCCCGGGCCCCCTCCCGGTGCTGACCCGCTCCCCGGCCAGCTGGACCGCTGGCTCGCCGCGAGGGGCGCAGAGCTGGTAACGATTCGCCGGCACATTCACGCCCACCCCGAGCCGTCACACTCCGAGTTCGAGACCGCCGCCCTGATCGCCCGTGAGCTGACCGTGGCCGGTCTCTCCCCGCGCCTGATGCCGCGCGGCAACGGGGTGATCTGCGACATCGGCGAGGGTGACCGGGTCATCGCGTTCCGGGCCGACATCGACGCGCTGCCGTTGCAGGACCTCAAGGATGTGCCGTACCGCAGCACCGTCGACAGGCTGGCGCACGCCTGCGGCCACGACGTGCACACCACCGTGGCCCTCGGCCTCGGTCTCGCCCTCGCCCAGCTCAACGAGCAGGGCGAACTCCCCGGCCGGGTGCGCCTGATCTTCCAGCCGGCCGAGGAGGCGATGCCCTCCGGCGCCCCCGAGGTGATCTCGGCCGGCGCTCTCAAGGACGTCTCCGCGATCTTCGCGCTGCACTGCTACCCGCAGCTGCCGGCCGGTCTGGTCGGCGTCCGCTCCGGCCCGTTCACCGCGGCCGCCGACGCCGTCGAGGTCAAGCTCAGCGGACCCGGCGGGCACACCGCCCGGCCGCACCTGACGGCCGACCTGGTGCACGCGCTGGGCCGGGTCATCATCGACGTGCCCTCGCTGCTGAACCGCCGGATCGACCCGCGGGCCGGGATCTCGCTGGTCTGGGGCGCGGTGCACGCCGGTCAGGCGTTCAACGCGATCCCGGGCGCCGGCGAGGTGCGCGGCACCGTCCGGGTGCTCAGCCGGGAAGCGTGGCGGGAGGCGCCGGAACTGGTCACCAAGCTGATCCACGACGTGGTCGCGGGAACCGGCGCCCAGGTCGACGTCAACTACATCCGCGGCGTCCCGCCGGTGATCAACGACCGGATGGCCTCGGCGATCATCGCGGGCGCCGCCGGCGCCGCGCTCGGCGCCGACCGGGTGGTCGAGGCCGAGCTCAGCATGGGCGGCGAGGACTTCTCGTTCTATCTGGAGAACGTGCCCGGCGCGATGATCCGGCTGGGCACCGCGGTTCCCGGCTCGGACGTGCGTCACGACCTCCATCAGGGCGACTTCGACGTGGACGAGCGCTGCATCGGGTACGGGGTTCGGGTGATGACGCACACGGCGCTCGCGGCCCTGTCGTCGGGCGCCTTCTGAGTTTCCGCTTGGGGCGTGGCGGGTCCGCTGGAGCGTCGCGGGTCCGCTGGGTGTCCGGGTTCGCTACGGCGTCGCGGCCGGCGGGGTGGTCGTGGCGGGCGGCGACGGGAGTTGCCGCCGCCGGTACCGGCGGATCGCGTAGACGGCCGCCGCTGCCGGGACGCCGACGGCCAGGAGCCAGGGCAGCAGCACGCCCAGAACGGTCAGCAGGACGGCCAGTGACGCCTTCAGCGCGTCCCAGCCGCCGGCGAGGCCGGCCAGGAAGCCCGGCGGCTCGTCGTCCGGGTCGCTGACCGCCGCCTCCGGGTCGAGCAGCACCACGGTGATCGTGGAGAGCGCGGTGAGGTCGGCGAGCCGGCGCTTCTTCGCCTCCAGCGAGGCCAGGTCCGCCTCCCGGGTGGCCACCTCGCGCTCCAGCATCACCAGGTCGTCCAGCGAGTTGGCCCGGGCGAGCAGCTTCTTGCCGCTCTCCACCCGGGCCTTCTGCACCGAGATCCGGGCGTCCAGGTCGACGACCTCCTCGGTGACGTCCTCGGTGTTGATCCCGCGGGTCTCCTCGTCGCCGAGACCGGCGAGCTCCTCCACGGCAGAGTTGAACTTCGCGGCCGGGATCCGCAGCGTCAGATTCGCGGTTTTCGCCCCGTCGCCGCTGTGCCGCTCGTCGCCGCCGACGAAGCCGCCCGCCGCCGAGGCGATGCCCGTCGCTCGCGCCGCTGCCGTGGTGACGTCCTCCACCCGTACCGTGATGGAGCCGGTGTAGATGATGGAGCGCTGGTCGACGCGCAGGTCCGGCGCTTGCGCCGGAGCGTTCTTGCCCTGCTCCGCAGCACCCTCGGCGGCCTGTGGCGCGGCCGCGCCGCCGGCACTGTCGGCATTGCCGCCGTCGGCACGGCCGACCGCCGGCTCCGCCTGCGAGGCGGTCCCCTCATCGCTGCTGTCCGCGCCGCAGCCGGCCAGCAGGGCCCCCGCGAGCAGTGCGGCGGCGATCAGTTTGGTGGCTCCCCGTTTATGCATCGTCACTCCGATCTCTTCAGGCTTGACCGTTGGGACGTACGCCACGCGACTCGTGGTTCCGGCAGACTGGCTGGTAACCGGTAACGATTGAACTGCGGAGGGATCCCGTGCGCGTCACGAAGTTCACGCATTCATGCCTGCGACTGGAAGGCGCGGGAGTTCTCGTGGTGGATCCCGGCGAATTCTCCGAGTCGTCCGCATTGGCCGGTGCGGATGCCGTGCTCATCACCCATGAGCACGCCGACCACCTGGACGTCGCGGCGGTCACGGCCGCAGCCGGGCGCCGGCCGGATCTGCGGATCTTCGCGCACGAGGCGGTGCTGCCCCTGCTCGCCGACGTGGCCGAGACGACCACCGCGGTGACGGCGGGGGAGGAGTTCGAGGCCGCCGGGTTCCGGATCCGGGCGTACGGCGGGCAGCACGCGATCATTCACCCGTACGTGCCGGTCTTCGCGAACCTCGGCTTCCTGATCGACGACGGCGCCACGAACGTCTACCACCCGGGTGACTCGTTCGTCCGGCCCGGCGACGAGGCGGTGGACACGCTGTTCGCGCCGATGAACGCGCCGTGGGCCACGATCGCCGAGTCCCTGGAGTTCGTCCGGTCGGTGCGGCCGGGGCGGGCGTACGCGCTGCATGACGGGCTGCTCAACGAGCGCGGCTCGGCCATCTACGGCAAGCACCTGGAGAGCTTCTCGGAAACCACCTTTCGGCAGGTGGCGCCGGGCACTGTGCTGGACTCGGGCACTGTGCCGGACTGACGTGGAGACCGACATCGACGACAGCGTGCGGCGGCTCTACGAGGAGCCACCGGACGGCTTCGTGGCGACCCGCTCCGCCGCGATCGAGGAAGCCCGCAAGGCCGGCGACCGGGACGCGGCCAAGCGGCTCGCCGCCCTGAAGAAGCCGACCGTGGCCGCCTGGGTGGTCAATCTGCTCGCGCTCAAGCGCCCCGACCTGATCGACGAGTTGGTGGAGCTCTCGTCCGCGCTGCGCACCGCACAGCGCGACCTGCACGGCGACCAGCTGCGCGAACTGTCGACCCAGCGCCGCCAGTTCGTCTCGGCGATGGTCGCGGCGGCCCGCAAACTCGCCGTCGCTGCGGGCGTCCCGGCCGCACGGCTCCCGCTCGGCGAGGTGGAGGCGACGCTGACCGCGGCCCTCGCCGAGCCGGAGATCGCCGAACAGGTCCGCACCGGGAGGCTGATCCGGGCGGCTACGTATGCGGGGTTCGGGGAGGTGCCGCGGCCTCGCCTGCGCCTGGTGACGGACGGTCCCGAACCCGATATTTCGGATTTGGCGCCCGAGGAGCAGGCGGAGGCGCACGGCAGCGCGGCTTTTGGGGGCGGTGCGGCCGGGCCGGGCAGGTCCGGGGGCGGTGCGGTGGGGCCGGGCAGGTCCGGGGGCGGTGCGGTGGGGCCGGCCAGGTCGGAGGGCGGTGCGGCCGGGACGGCGCGGTCCCGGGGCGATGCCGCTGGGAGGTCCGGCGGCGATGCGGCTGGGGCGGCCGGTTTCGGCGGCGGGGCCGCCGAGCTGGGCGTTGCCGAGGGTGCTCGGGAGCGGGCTGCGGCGGAGAGGCGGCAGCGCGAGGCGGAGCAGCGGAAGCGGGAGCTCGAACGGAGACGGCGGGAGCTGGAGCGGGAGATGGCGACCGCGCTGGCGGCGGAGCGGCGGGCCGACGCGCAGCTGGAGCGTGCCGAGGCGGCCGAGCGGGACGCCGGGCATCTGGTCGAGGACCTGGACGCCGAGCTGGCCGAGCTGGAACGCCGCCGCACCGAAGCCGTCGCCGACGTGGCCCGGCGAAAACTGGCCCGCCGCACCGCCGAGCGCGAGTCCGCCGCGGCTCGCCGGCGGGTGGGTGACGTTCAGGCGGCGCTGGAAGACATCTCACCCCCCTGACCCCCGCTACCCGCTCTGCCGCCGCCCGCCCGCCCGTGCTGGGCGGGGCTGGGCGGCGCGAGGCGGGGCGGCGCGGCGCGGTGCCGGGGCGGGGGCTTGGAGTGAGGGGAGTGAGCGCCGGGAGCGTTTTCTTTCGGGGGGCGGGGAGGGCAGAATCGGGCAGGTGACCCCCGAACAGGCTGCCGCCAACACCAAGGCCGGACTCGCCGCGATTGTCGGGGCCTTCGCGGAGTCACCGCAGACGTTGCGCCGTGCCCGGCTGCTGGGGCTCTCCGGGTGGGCCTATCACGTGTCGGCGCGGGCCGGGGCGCTCGGTGAGGTCCGGCCGGAGACGGTGGCGGCGGCGCTCGCCTTCATCGCTCCGGAGGCCGTCACCGACGGGTGGGAGGCGACCGCCAAGACGTCGGCGCCGGTGGAGGTCGCCACCTGGCATCTGCACGAGCTCTGTGCGTGGGGTGTCGAGCAGCTGGGGCCGTACCCTCGGATCGCTCGTCTTCTGGAACTCGGCGGCCGGGTGGTGGAAGCGGTCGACGCGGCGGGGCTGACCCTGTTCGCGGCGTGGCGGGCGATGCCGGTGCCGGATCCGGCGCCGGGGGCGCGGGCCGCCGTGCTGCTGCACCTGCTGCACGAGCACCGGCAGGGTGTGCACGTCATGGCGGTGCGGGCGAGCGGTCTCACCCCGCTCGAAGCGATCATCGCGGGGCCGGACGGCGAGACCGGGGCCGTGGCGTTCGGATGGCAGCCGCCCTATCCGCCGGCCGGCCCGCTGGTGCGGCGGCTGATGTGGGCCGAGGCGGTGGCGAACTCGCTGGCCGGGCAGGCCTACGCGGCCCTGGACCGCAGTGAGCGGGTGGAGTTCGCCGGGCTGCTGGAGTCGCTCGGCCACCGCCTGGCCCGCTGAAAAATCGGTGGCGGGGCGATGTGCCGCATGGTCGGATGCGGGGATGTCCGATCTGCCGCCCGGCTGGACCCTGCGCCGGCCCACCCTCGACGACGTGCCGGCCATCCTCGACCTGGTGCATGCGAGTGACATCGCGGCGGTCGGCGAGCCCGACTTCACCCTCGACGAGGTGCACGAGGAGCTGACCGGCCCGCACACCGACATGTCCCGGGACTGCTGGCTCGCGTTCGACCCGGAGGGCGGGCTGGCCGGCTGGGCGTACCCGCGCAATCACACCGGCCAGGCCCGGGACTTCGTCGAGGTCTACGTGCGGCCGGGGACCGGTCTGCCGGCACAGCGCCCGCTGCTGCGCCTGATGATGGCGCGCATGGTGGAGCGGGCCGCGGAGTTCGGCCATCCGGTCTACACGGTGCGGGCCGGCGCGATTCCGAACGAGACGGAGTACATCGCGGCGCTGTCCGACGCCGGGTTCACCTTCCTGAAGCAGCATGCCCGGATGCAGATGCCGCTCGCCGGTGTTCCGGAGCAGCCGCCGGCGCCGCCGGCCGGGGTGCTGGTCCGGCCGGTGCGGGACGGCGACGAGGACGAGATGCGGCGGTTCCACGCGGTGATCGAGGAGGCGTTCCGGGATTCCGATCACCGGGCGCTCGATTACGACGACTGGCGCGCGCAGGTCCGGGCCGAGTCCGGGGTGGCGTTCGACGAGTGGTTGGTCGCCGAGGTGGACGGGGCGGTGGCGGGTGTGCTCCAGTCCGGCGGCTCGGGTGGCGACGACGAGAACGACGAGGGCTGGGTCCGGTCGCTGGCGGTGCTCCGCCCGTACCGGAAGCGGGGTGTGGGTGAGGCCCTGCTGCGCCGAGCCTTCTCGGTCTACGCGGCCAAAGGCCGCGCGAAAGCCGGCCTCGGCGTCGATCTGGCGAACCCGACCGACGCCGCGAGCCTGTATGCCAAGGTCGGCATGACCGCGCTGTACCGCGCGAATGTCTACGAGACCACGGTGACCAGGGCTTAGACCTCGGGCGAGGAAGTCCCGGTGGGGCGGGAGCGCAGCTCGGCGACGTAGTCGTCGGGCGCGCCGGCCTTCTCCGCCGCGTTGGCGATCTCGGAGAGGTACCACGCGGTGGGCAGGCCGCCCTCGTAACCGGTGAAGACGTAGATCCAGGCGGGCACGTCACCGTCGAGCGTCGATACACGCACGGTGAGCTTCTGGTACGCCCCCGCAGTCACTCCCTCGACCTCGTCGAGCTGTGCCGCGTCCCATGGGTGGACGTCGTAGAGCGAGACGAACACCCGGTCGCCCGGTGACTCGACGACCGTGGTTACCGCCCCCTCCCAGCCCATATCTCCCTCACCGGCAAAGGTGAGGCGCCAGCCTTCGATCCACCCCACGCCAACCATCGGCGAGTGCGGACAGTAGGCCCGCATGCGGGCGGGATCCAGGTTCGAGCCATACGCGGCGTAGTGACGCACGGCGACGACACTAGCCGGAGTAGGGGGTGGTGAGAATATAGAACGTGCGTGTCGGCACGTCTCAACCGATTTTGCATAGATTTTCCCCAGCGGGGGAAAGCTCAATGGTTTTTTGGAGGTCTGGTAGTCGTGAGTCGGATCGTGATCATCGGTGGGGGGCCGGGAGGCTACGAAGCGGCCCTGGTCGCGGCCCAACTCGGCGCGGACGTGACCCTCGTGGAGGCGGACGGGCCCGGTGGCGCGTGCGTGCTCACCGACTGCGTGCCGTCCAAGACCTTCATCGCCAGCTCGGAGGTGATGACCGGGTACCGGCACAACGAGCGGTTCGGCATCCGTTCGGCCGGCCTGGACGGCGTGAGCGTCGACGCCGCGGCGGTGAACCAGCGGGTGAAGTCGCTGGCGCTGGCGCAGTCCGGCGACATCCAGACCAAGCTGATCAAGGCAGGCGTGGACGTGGTCCGCGGCCGGGCGAAACTCGGCGAGGACCGGCTCGGTCACACCCATCAGGTGCTGATCACCCCGGAGGACCGGGAGACGTACGCGGTGGAGGCGGACACGGTCCTGCTGGCCACCGGCGCCACCCCGCGGGTGCTCTCCTCGATGCGCCCGGACGGTGAGCGGATCCTGGACTGGCGGCAGGTCTACGACCTGACCGAGCTGCCCAGCCACCTCGTGGTGATCGGTTCCGGTGTGACAGGCGCCGAGTTCGCCAGCGCGTACCTGGCGATGGGCGTCCAGGTGACGCTGGTGTCGAGCCGGGAGCGGGTGATGCCGCACGAGGACGCGGACGCCGCCATGGCGATCGAGCGGGTGTTCCGCGAGCGCGGCATGACGATCCTCAGCCAGGCCCGCGGCAAGTCGGTGGTGAACACCGGCGACGGCGTCCAGGTCACCCTCGGCGACGGCAAGGTGATCGAGGCGTCGCACGCGCTGATCGCGGTCGGCGCGATCCCGAACACCGCCGGCCTCGGCCTCGAGGAGTACGGCGTGGCGGTCGGCGACGGCGGCTACGTGACGGTGGACCGGGTGTCGCGGACGAACGTGCCGGGCATCTACGCCGCCGGTGACTGCACCGGCGTGCTGCCGCTGGCCAGCGTCGCCGCGATGCAGGGCCGGATCGCGATCTGGCACGCGATGGGCGAGGCGGTGGCGCCGCTACGGCTGCGGACCGTCTCGGCGAACGTCTTCACCGACCCGGAGCTGGCCACGGTCGGGGTGTCGCAGAACGAGGTGGACTCCGGCCGTACCCCGGCGCGTCAGGTGATGCTGCCGCTGACCGGTAACGCCCGGGCCAAGATGGCCGGTCTGCAGGACGGTTTCGTGAAGCTGTTCTGCCGCCCGGCGACCGGGCAGATCGTCGGCGGTGTCGTGGTGGCGCCGAAGGCCAGCGAGCTGATCCTGCCGATCACCATGGCGATCGAGAACAACCTGACCGTCGATCAGCTGGCGCACACCATCACGATCTACCCGTCGCTTTCCGGGTCGATCGCGGAAGCGGCACGCCAGTTGATGCAGCACGAGGTGCAGTAGGCGGTTTCTCGCCGGCGGCCGGCTCCGCGCTCTCGGGGGCCGGGCCGCCGCCGAAGAGCGCGAGGATCCACCCGGCCGTGCCGAAGACCACGGCGGCCGTGGCGGCGACGGCGAACAGCCGCCACGCCGACTGGGTGATCGCGGTGCCGCCGAGATGACCGACGAGGCCGCCGTAACTCGCCCAGCACACCGACGCGAGGCCGTCGTAGGTGACGAAGAGCTTCACCGGGTACCCGGTACGGCCGGCGTGGTACCCGGATGCCATCCGGCCGCCCGGGACGAACCGGCAGAGCAGCATGACGAGCGGGCCGGGCCGGCGCAGACCGCGGGTGAACCGCTCGGCGGCACGCCGGGTCCGGCCGGGCTCGGAATCGTCGCCGCGCGGCGCGAACCGTTCGCGTAATGCGCTCAAACGGGCACCGGTCGAGCGGCCCAGGACGAAGGCCACGGCATCCCCGGTGAACATCCCGATCGCTCCCACCGCGATCACGGCGGCCAGATCGAGATTGCCGTAGACAGTGAGCGCCCCAGAGGTGATCATGATGGCCTGGATGGGCACGACCGGCACCAGAGCGTCCACCGCGAGGAAACCGAACAGGGCGAGGTACGCCCATGCGGGCGTGGCCAGCATGGTCAACAATTCGGTCATCGGCAGATCACCTCGCGGCTTCGGGGCTCACGGCATTGTGCGTGGTCGTAGCTGAGAGTGCGCTGTGCTGTCAGCATCCGGTTATCACCATGCACGCTCGCGCGGCGCCATCCGTCATGACGACGGACACGTTACGTGCGAGGTTCACCCCTGCGCGCCTGGTTTTCGATGGCGGCGGGTCCGCGGCGTACGGTGGGACTGCCCGTGCCGCCGGGTCTCGGATTCCCCGGCGACGCGGCGCGGGCCGCCGGTAGGTCCCGTATCGGCGGCCCGCCCTGGTAAGCCGATTGTGGTCAGGCGATCTCGCAGATCACCGTGCCCGCGGTGATGGTGGCGCCGACCTCGACGGTCAGGCCGGAGACCGTGCCCGCGCGGTGCGCCTGCAGCGGCTGCTCCATCTTCATCGCTTCGATGACCACGATCGTGTCGCCCTCGGCCACCTCGTCGCCGTCCTGCACGGCGACCTTGACGATCGTGCCCTGCATCGGGGCGGTGAGCCCGCCGCTGGTCACCGCGGACGTGGCGCCCTGGGATCCGCGGGGACGGCTCGCGCTGCGTCTGGGGGAGGCTGACCCCGTACCGGAGAAGAGGGTCTTGGGAAGACGGACCTCGATGCGCTTGCCGCCCACCTCGACCACGACGGTCTCGCGTTCGGCGGTCTCGGCGGAGGCCGCGGCCGGCGCGGCGAACGGCGGCACGGTGTTGTCCCACTCGGTTTCGATCCAGCGGGTGTGCACGGTGAACGGCTCGCCGGTGAACGCCTCGTCGCGGATGACCGCGCGGTGGAACGGCAGGACCGTGGCGATCCCCTCGATGACCGTCTCGTCGAGGACGCGGCGGGAGCGTTCGAGGGCTTCCGCCCGGGTCGCGCCGGTCACGATGATCTTGGCGAGCATCGAGTCGAAGTTGCCGCCGATCACGCTGCCCTTCTCGACGCCGGAGTCGACCCGGACGCCGGGACCGAACGGCCAGGTCAGCTCCGTGACAGTGCCGGGAGCGGGCAGGAAGTTGCGGCCGGCGTCCTCACCGTTGATCCGGAACTCGATCGCGTGGCCGCGCGGAACCGGGTCGGCGGTGATGTCCAGCGGGAGACCGGCGGCGATCCGGAACTGCTCGCGGACCAGGTCGATGCCGGTGGTCTCCTCGCTGACCGGATGCTCGACCTGCAGGCGGGTGTTGACCTCGAGGAACGAGATGGTGCCGTCCTGGCCGACCAGGTATTCCACGGTGCCGGCGCCGTAGTAGCCGGCTTCCCGGCAGATCGCCTTCGCACTCTCGTGGATCTTGGAGCGTTGCTCGTCGCTGAGGAACGGCGCGGGGGCCTCCTCGACGAGTTTCTGGTGCCGGCGCTGCAGCGAGCAGTCCCGCGTGCCGACCACCACGACGTTGCCGTGGGTGTCCGCGACGACCTGGGCCTCGACATGCCGGGGCCGGTCCAGGTAACGCTCGACGAAGCACTCGCCGCGGCCGAACGCGGCCACCGCCTCCCGGGTCGCGCTCTCGAACAGCGCCGGGATCTCCTCGATGGTGCGTGCCACCTTCAGCCCTCGGCCGCCACCGCCGAACGCGGCCTTGATCGCCACCGGCAGGCCGTGCTGCTCGGCGAACGCGACGATCTCCGCGGCGTCGGACACCGGATCCGGTGTTCCGGGCACCAGCGGCGCGCCCGCCCGCTGCGCGATGTGCCGCGCCGTCACCTTGTCACCGAGATCCCGGATCGCCTGCGGCGAGGGACCGATCCAGGTCAGGCCCTTCTCCAGGACCGCCTCGGCGAACTCGGCGTTCTCGGAGAGGAAGCCGTAACCGGGGTGGACCGCGTCGGCGCCGCTCCGTGCCGCCACGTCGAGCAGTTTGTCGATGCGCAGGTACGTGTCGGCGGCTGTCTCGCCGTCGAGCGCCCACGCTTCGTCCGCTGCTCGCGCGTGCAGCGCGTCCCGGTCGCTGTCGGCGTAGACGGCGACGCTCGTGAGGCCGGCGTCCTTGCAGGCCCGGATCACCCGGAGGGCGATCTCGCCACGGTTGGCGATCAATATCTTCCGCACGGGTAGAGCCTAACGGTCGTTCGGCCCGGTTTCCGCCGCAGCGGTGTGATTCTGGATTAACTTTTACTTCCGCCAGAGGCTCGTGATCGGGACACCCATCTCCGCCAGGAGGGTTCGCAGCAGCGGCAGCGACAGGCCGATCACGTTGCCCGGGTCGCCCTCGATCCGTTCCACGAACGCGCCGCCCCGGCCGTCCAGGGTGAACGCTCCGGCCACCTGGAGCGGCTCGCCGGACGCCACGTAAGCCTCGATCTCGGCGTCGCTCACGTCCGCGAAGTGCACCACCGTGGTGCCGACCGACTCCGCCTGCAAGCCGCTGACCAGTCCGGTCAGGTGATGGCCGGTGTGCAGGACGCCGGACTTGCCGCGCATCGCGGACCAGCGCTTGACCGCCTCCTCCGGGCTCGCCGGCTTGCCGAAGATCTCGCCGTCGAACGCCAGCACCGAGTCGCAGCCGAGCACCAGCGCGCCGGGGTCGGCCGGGAGGTCGGCGGCGACCGTCCGGGCCTTCATCCGGGCGAGAGCGAGACAGAGCGTGTGCGCGTCCTCGGCCTCGACGACGCTTTCGTCCACGCCGCTCACGATGACCTCGGCGTCGATGCCCGCGCCGGTCAGGAGGGCACGTCGGGCCGGGCTGGCCGAGGCGAGGATCAGGCGGTACGTGATGTCGTTCTGCACGGGAATGGACACTACAAGGCGTGGTAGTGGGCCCGTGGGCGCAAGCGGCATGTTTCCGCCGTTTCGGGCCGGTCAGGGGCGTCTTCGGGCTCGGCCACGGGCGTCTTCGGGTCCGGTCAGTAGCGTCTTCGGGCCCGGCCACGGGCGTCTTCGGGCCCGGTCAGGGGCGTCCGAGGGCCGGGCCGGGATCTATCGGTGTCTCCGGCGGGGGAGTTATGACCGGGTTGACGCCGCTGTTCGTCTCCCAGGGGTCCTGGTGCGTCGTCCTGCGGGCGGCGGGCTGGTCGTCGCGGCGCGCCGGTGCGGGCAGCCGGCCGATCACGCCGCCGACCGGATTGACCCGGGGCATGCGCTGCTCCGGCGCCGGGCCGGGCGGCCCGTCCGGGGACGGCGCGCCGATGATCCCGTTCACCGGAAGGACGCGGCGAACCGGTGCGGCCGGGGAAGCTGCGGCTCCGGGGCCGGGACTGCCGATCACGCCCGGGTGGCGCCTGGCGGATGGTGTCCTCGATCTTCCGGGATCGTCCCCCTGGCGGCCGGTGAGCGGTTCCGGCTTCCGCGCGGTGGCCGGCGCGGTCTTCCGGCTCCGGCCTGTGGTGTTGTCCCGCTGATCGGATGCCCGCTGATCGGATCCGCGCTTGTCCGATCCGCGCTGCTCCGTTACGCGCTGCTCCGAGGTCCGCTGCTCCGACGTCCACTGCTGAGATGTCAGCTGATCCGGTGCCGCCTGTGCCGGCCTGCGGCTGCGGGACAGCTCCGGCGCGTTGACCGGGAGCGGGAATCGGTCGCCCACCGTCGCCGGCTGGTATCGCGGCGGCACCACCAGCGCCGTCTGTGCCTGCGCCAGCTCCGTGCTCAACGCCTGCATGACCGCCCGCGCCCGCGCCTCCAGCGCCTCCTGCCGTCCCTGGGGAACCGGTCGTCGCGGCGGCACGCCACGCGCCTTGCCCGGGGCCAGCTGGTACAGCCTCTTCTCCTCGGCGAACGCCGCCAGCAGCGCCTGGTTGACGGCGTGCTCCCGGTGGATCTCGGCCATCTCCCGCCGGGCCGCCTCGATCGCGGCGCTGGCCCCGGTGAAGGCCCGGTGGTTGGCGATCGCCGCCTCGTGCGTCTCCGCCAGATTGGCGAGGAGCGCGTCCAGGCGGGCGAAATAGGCGGCTGCCGCGGCGCTGCGACCAGGCGGCCATGCCGCCACGAGCTTTGCCCGGTACGCCGTAACTTGTGAAATGTGCGAGAGGACCAACTCGTGGGATCGCCGCCAGCCGCCGCTCAGCCGTGCGTACGCCGACGAGTCGTGGGACGCGAGCATCGCCCACATCTGGTCGACGCGCAGCGAAGCCCAGTCGGTGCCACCACCACCGCCGGTCGCGGAGATCATGGCGCGTGCCGCAGGCCGGCCGCCGCCGACACGTCACTCGCCGCGTACCGGGCGCCGGCCTCCCGCGCCGCGTCGGCGAGACCGTATGTCCCGTTGGCGTAGTGGTGGACGTTCTGCAGGGTCGCTTCCTGCGCACGCTCGTGGGCGTGCACGAAGAGCCCCAGCTCGCTGAACGTGCGGTCGGCTTCCGGCAGCCGGGTGAGCATCGTGCTGCTCACCGTGACCGCCTCCGGTGCGTAATCCCGCTCCACGGCCCCGGCCAGCTGGGCGGCGACCTCCTCCATGGCGAGGAGGTCCGCCTCGATGTGACAAGCGTCGCCCGGCCATGAGAGGGTCACCTCTCCGAGGTTATCCGGTCACGGCGCGTATGACTTCCCCTGTGGACAGTCGTCAGCGGGGGAGGGCGGATGCTCGCCAGCCGCGCGCCGCGCCGGTCGGCCGTGCTGATCTGCTCCACTCCGAGACCGGTTGTGACGGTGTTTCGTAATTGACCGAAGTGGATCGAGATGTCAGGATGGCGGCCAGCGCGGCCACCTCATGATCGTCTAGGCTTCCTCGTACGACGCTGACCAGCGGTTCCGCATTCATCAACCGAGCGTACGACGGGTGCCCGGAGATCCGGTGACACGTGTCCCACACTCGGCTGATCAATTCGCGGCCGCTCGACAGAACCAGGTATTTTCTGCGTGATGTCTTCTTCTCCCCCACTCGTTGTCGCTGATCGTTACCGGCTCGTTGCGCCGCTCGGTCAGGGCGGGATGGGGCGTGTCTGGCGGGCGACCGATGTCGTCCTGCACCGGGACGTGGCCATCAAGGAGCTCGTTCCGCCGCCGGGGCTCACCCCGGCCGAGCGGCAGGAGATGCGCGAGCGCTCACTGCGTGAGGCACGCGCCATCGCCCGGCTCAACAACATCAACGTGGTGCGCGTCTTCGACGTGCTGCGGACCGCCGACGACCCGTGGATCGTCATGGAGTACGTCGCGTCCCGCTCGTTGCAGGACACGCTGGCGCAGGACGGGCCGTTCAACGCGGTCCGGGCCGCGGAGATCGGTCTCGGCGTGCTCAACGCGCTGCGAGCCGCGCACCGCGCCGGCGTCGTGCACCGTGACGTCAAGCCGGGCAACGTGCTGCTCGGCCACGACGGCCGGGTGGTGCTGACCGATTTCGGTCTGGCCACGGTTCCCGGCGACCCGAACGTGACCCGCACCGGTCTGGTGCTGGGCTCCCCGGCGTACATCGCTCCCGAGCGCGCCCGTGACGGCACCGCCGGTGCGGCCGCCGACCTCTGGTCGCTAGGCGCCACCCTGTTCGCCGCGGTGGAGGGTCAGTCGCCGTTCGCGCGGCCGTCCGCCATCGCCACGCTCGCCGCGCTGGCGACCGAAAATGTTCCTCCTTCTCGGAACGCGGGGCCGCTCAAGCCCGTACTCAATGGCCTGCTGCGCAAGGATCCCGCCCACCGCATCGATGCGGAGGAGGCCGAGCGCCTGCTGGCGCGAGCCGCCGGCCGGCGATCGAAGATCGCCTTCCCGATGAGCCCGACCATGCGCCGCCCCGGTGCCGGCCGGGAGCGCCCGTCGCTGCCGAGCGGTCCCGGTGGCCCGCCGGTGCTGCCCGGTGCCGGCTGGGGGACCGCGACCGGTTCGGCCCCGGTCGTGCCGACGCCGCGTCCCCCGGTCGCCAACACGCCGCCGCAGGGTCGTCCCCCGATCTTCGCGCCGGGCAAGGCGCCGGTCGGTGGTCCGGTGCCCTCCGACCCGCCGGCGCGTGGCCCGCAGCCTCCGAAGCCGCTGGATGCCACACGCGTCGACGCACCCCCGGTCCAAGACCCTCCGGGTACGGGGTATCCGCCTCGTGGCGGCGTGCAGGGCGGCCCTCGCGGTGGGGCGCCCGGCGTTCCGCGCGGTGGTGTGCAGGGTGGTCAGCGCGGTGGAGTGCCCGGTGCGCCACAGGGTGGTCCCGGCCAGGACGGCCGGGCTCCGGGGCGGGTTCACGGAGTTCCTTCGGGGGCTCCGACGCGTATCGGTTTTACGGCTGCTGACGTGGCTGCGAACCGGCGGAAGAAGGCCGCGCCCGAGCACGAGCGCTCGTTGGCGGCGGCCACCGGCGCCTATCCGGTCGTGCCCGGGGCCGGCGAGGGCGCGCAGGCGACGACGGCTCCGGCCGGCGCCTATCCGATCGTGCCGACGCCCGGTCAGCCCGCGCCGGCCGAGCCCGCTTCGCCGGTCGTTCAGCCGGCCGAGTCGGCCTCGCCGGTCGCTCAGCCGGCCGAGTCTGCTTCGCCGGTCGTTCAGCCGGCTGCGGCGGCGCGGTCCTCGGCTTCCGCTGAGCCTGCATCGGCCGGCGCATCCCGGGACGAGAAGGACGAAAAGCCGCAGCTGGCCGTCCCTGTGCAGAAGCCGGCGGCCATAAAGCCGGAATCGGCGCAGAAGGACGTGGCTGGCGGCGTAGCGCAGGACGGGCAAGCCCCGGACGAGCTTCCGGTGGACGAGTCCGCGCGGAAGGACGAGCCGGCCGTGCGGGCGCCGGAGGGCACGGCCGTCGCGGAGAAGGATGCCGAGCCGGCCCGGGACTCTGCCGCGGCTCCGGCCACAGCGGGTTCGGAGAAGTCCGAGGCCGCTCCGACCGGAGCCGGCGCGACTTCCGAGCCCTCGGCAGGGCCTTCGGCGGGGAAGCCGTCGGCAACGTCCGAAGCGGACACGTCGAAGCCGGCCGGCAGCGATGCGGCTGTCACCGAGCCCGCAACCCGCGAGTCCGCGGACACGAAGCCAGCCGCGGGTCAGTCCGACGGGGCTGAGCCGGTGGCCGAGCAGGCGAAGGCGGCGGACTCTGCCGCTGAGAAGGCGAAACCGGCCGTAACGAAGTCCGCGCCCGTCGCGGAGCGGGCCGAGCCGGGGACCCCGGAGGCTGCCGCCGACAAGCCGTCAGCCGGCGACAAGCCGGAGGCTGGCGAGACCGCGAAGGCCGCTGACGCGCCGGGCGCTGGCGAGACCGCGAAGGCCGACACGCCGGAGGCTCCGGAGAAGGCTGAGTCTGCCGGCGAGCCAGCCAGTGCTGCCGGCAAGTCGGGGAGTGCTGCCGGGGCGCCGGAACCGGTCGCCGCGGCGTCGGTGACGGAACCGTCCGGCGTGGCTACCGCCGCCCCGGACGCTGACCGGACCACTGTCGTCGGCAAGCCGGCGGACGCCGACCGGACCACGCTCCTGGGCAGCCCCGCGGACGCGGACAAGACCACCGTCGTCGGCCGCGACGCGGCCGGCCGGACCCCGGGCAGGGCACGGCGCGCCACGGGCGGGGCAGGGAGCATCACGGGCGGGGCGGGGCGCACCACCGGTGGGCGGGACGCGGACGATCGGACCGCTGTCGTCGCGCCGCTCTCGCCGCCCGGACCCCGGCGGGTGCCCTCCGGAGCGGACGCGGACTCCGCGACCCGGGTCGTCGGAGGGACCGGCTCAAGAGCCGGCTTCGAGCGGCCCAGCCGTCCCGCGTGGACGCCGATGCAGATGCGTCCGACGGAGCGGCGCGGTGGCATCACCGTGCTCGGCACCACGCTGACCCGGCGGCAGGCCGCTGTCGGGCTCGGGATCGTGCTCACCTTCCTGCTGCTGATCGGCATCATCGTGGCTCAGGCGTTCGGTGACGACGCGGAGGGCTCCGCCGGCACGACGCCCGTCCTGGGCGATGCCGCGGCTGCCGCCGGCGAGCCGGCGCCAGGCGGCTCCGCGCCGGCCAAGGGCGATGCCTCCGCCCCGGCGGCGAGCAGCCCGGCGCCGTCGGCGAGTTCGGCGGCCGGCGGCGTCCCGAGCGGCTGGCGGACCTACAACGGGTCGGGCTTCAGCCTTCCGGTGCCGAAGGGCGCGTCGGTGAGCGGTGGCGGCAGCGAGACCCGGGTGAACTTCGACAACCGGCTGCTCATCATCAATCGGGTGAACCAGGAGCTGGACGACCCGGGCGAGTACTGGCAGGAGCAGAGCACCAGCCACTACCGGAGCTACAACAACGTCGGCGTCAACGAGGTCGACTTCCACGGTGACGCGGCCGACTGGGAGTACTACTACACCACCAACAGCGGCAACGAGCAGCACGTGGTCCGCCGGGTGTTCGCGATCGAGGACACCACCTGGAGCCTCTCCTGGTACACGTCTCCGGACGACTGGGACGCGGCGAAGAAGGACCTCGCAGCCATCTACGCGGGATTCCAGGCCAAGTAGTCGCACCTCCATGCGTGAGATCGAGACGGCTGGGTAGTAGATCCAGAGTCACGGATGGAGGTACATCATGAACTGCCGACGACACGGCAGTAAGCCGACTCTGGCCCTCTGGATGCTTGTCGCGGTCGCCGACATCGCGATCGTCGTCGCTGCCACCGGGCTGCTCATGGCATTTCTGATCGTCGCCGCGCTGGCCGTGGTGGCCGGCGGCGCGCTCGCGTTCCGCAACCTGCGCCGGCCGCAACCCGAGCCGGTGAAAGTGGTCGCGCGGCGCCGCGCATAGCGTGATCGGCTACAGTCCCCGGCGTGTTGTCGATCGACGGTGTGACTGACCTGTGGGACCAACTTCTCGGAGCTCAGCCCGATCCACCCGGTTTGCTGGTTCTGCTCACCGCGGTGGCCGGGTTCCTCGCGGTCGCGTTCAGGCCGGTGTGGCGGATCGCCCGCAACGCCGTCACGATCGCGCACGAGGGCGGGCACGCGCTGTTCGCGCTGCTGACCGGGCGCAAGCTGCGGGGCATCCGGCTGGAGTTCGACACGTCGGGCCTGACGCTGTCGGCCGGCCGTCCGACCGGCCCCGGGATGATCCTCACCCTGCTCGGCGGCTACATCGCGCCGTCGCTGGTGGGTGTGCTCGGCGCCTGGCTGCTCGGCGGCAACCGGATCACGTTGCTGCTCTGGCTCGCCGTGGTGCTGCTGCTCCTCATGCTGATCAACATCCGGAACCTGTTCGGCGTGGTCTCGCTCGTGATCACCGGGGCGATCGTGTTCGCCGTCTCCTGGTACGCGTCTGCCCAGGTCCAGGCCGTCTTCGCGTACGCGGGAGTCTGGTTCTTGCTCTTCGGTGGTGTCCGCCCGGTCTTCGAGCTGCAGAAGCTGCGCAGCCGCGGCCGCATGCGTGACTCGGACGCCGACCAGCTCAGCCGCCTCACGCACCTGCCCGCCATGTTCTGGGTGGGCGTCTTCCTGGTGGTGAACCTGGTGGCCTTGCTGGCCGGCGCCGTCCTGCTGGCCGGCCAGTGGCTCCCCGCCGCGACCCCCTAAGCGCGTAGCCAGAAGTTCGGTACGTAACGCGCTCGGTTAGAGGGACGTACCAACATAAAGACCTCGTCGTGGGGTCCGATCGAGTTTCCACACAGGAACCGACACCACGACGAGGTCTCACGCCAGTATGCGCCCCGCGCACCGTTACGCCGTGCTCACCGAGCAGCAACACACCGAACTGATTACCGCACTGCAGGGCCAATGGCGTACCGCCACCCGGATAGTGATGATCCTCTTGTCGTCCGCCGGCTGGTCCGCCTCCGAGATCGCCGAGGTGCTCGCCTACGACCCTAAGACGGTCCGCGCCTGGATCACCCGTCATCAGCATGAAGGCCTGCCCGGCCTCCCCGATCGGCCCCGCAAAGGCCGCCCCCGCAAAGGCAGCCCACGCCTCGGCGAACGCATCCACCGCCTCCTGCAAACCCCGAGATCCTGGACCACCGCCCGGATCTGGCGGGTCCTCGGACGACCGAAACTGAGCCTGTCCACCATGCGCCGCCGCATCCGCGAACAAGCCCGCTGGTCCCGGCCCCGCCTGATCGCCAAAAGCGACCCGGACCGCGACCAGATCTGCGCCGATATCCGCCAGCACATCACCGCCCTGCCCACCGGCGCAGTCGTACTCGCCGAAGACGAAACCCACCTCGACCTGCTCGCCCGCGTCCGGTCCTGCTGGATGCCCACCGGCCTACGCCACCGGGTCGTGACCCCCGGCAGCAACCTGCGCCGCAGCGTCCACGGCGCCGTCAACCTCGCCACCGGCACCGTCCACCACCACGTCAGCGTCAAGAACGTCTCCGTGGTCTTCTGCTACTTCCTGCAGCAACTACTCAACGCCTACCCGAACGCCCCGACAGTGGTGGTGATCTGCGACAACGGCACCACCCACCACAGCAAAATCACCCAACGCTGGCTGGCTGACAACCCCCGCATGCAGGTCATCACCGGCGCCAGATACAGCCCCCAGGACAACCCCGTCGAACGGATCTGGGCAGTCCTCAAGCAATACACCGCCAACACCGCACCAGCGACCATCGCCGACCGCGTCCGACAAGCCCACGCCTTCTTCCGCCACCGCACCGACGCCCAAAACCTCACCACCGCAGCGCCCTGGACCTCCCCATGGCTACCCGACGGATACGGGAAAGACTTCTGGCCAGGCGCTTAGAGGGGGATGTTGCCGTGCTTCTTGGGCGGCAGGGTTTCGCGCTTGGTGCGGAGCATCCGTAGCGCCCTGGTGACCTGTGCGCGGGTCTGTGAGGGCTGGATGACCGCGTCGACGTAACCCCGCTCGGCCGCGATGTAGGGGTTGGCGAGGGTGTCCTCGTACTCCTGGATGAGTTCGGCCCGGCGGGCGACCGGGTCGTCGGCCGCGGCGAGTTCGCCGCGGTAGAGGATGTTGACGGCGCCCTGGGCACCCATCACCGCGATCTGCGCGGTCGGCCAGGCGAAGTTGACGTCGGCGCCGAGGTGCTTGGAGCCCATCACGTCGTAGGCGCCGCCGTACGCCTTGCGGGTGATCACGGTGACCTTGGGGACTGTCGCCTCCGCGTACGCGTAGATCAGCTTGGCGCCGCGCCGGATGATGCCGTCCCACTCCTGTCCGGTGCCGGGCAGGAAGCCGGGCACGTCGACGAACGTCAGGACCGGGATGTTGAACGCGTCGCAGGTACGGACGAACCGTGCCGCCTTCTCGGACGCGGCGATGTCGAGCGTGCCGGCGAGGCTGAGCGGCTGGTTGGCGACGACGCCGACGGGTCGCCCTTCGACGCGGCCGAACCCGACCACGATGTTCGTCGCGTAGAGCGGCTGGACCTCGAGGAAGTCGTCGACGACGGTCTCGACGACCTTCTTGATGTCGTACGGCTGGTTCGGCGAGTCCGGGATCAGGGTGTCCAGGTGCTTGTCGGGCTCGGCGAGGTCGGCGTCCGACTCGAAGACCTCCGGCTCGTCGAGGTTGTTGCTCGGCAGGTAGGAGAGCAGCGCCCGCACGTACTCGATCGCGTCCTCCTCGTCCGAGGCGAGGTAGTGGGCGTTGCCGGAGCGGGTGTTGTGGGTGCGGGCCCCGCCGAGGTCCTCCATGCCGACCTCTTCACCGGTGACCGTCTTGATCACGTCGGGTCCGGTGATGAACATGTGCGAGGTCTGGTCGACCATCACGGTGAAGTCGGTGATCGCCGGGGAGTAGACGGCGCCGCCCGCGCAGGGACCCATGATCAGCGAGATCTGCGGGATGACGCCGCTGGCCCGTACGTTGCGGAAGAAGATGTCGGCGTAGAGGCCGAGCGCGACCACGCCCTCCTGGATCCGGGCGCCGCCGGAGTCGTTGATCCCGATGATCGGGCAGCCGATCTTCATGGCCAGGTCGAGCACTTTGACGATCTTGGAGCCGAAGACCTCGCCGAGCGAGCCGCCGAAGACCGTGAAGTCCTGGGAGAACACGCAGACCTGGCGGCCGTCGATGGTGCCGTGGCCGGTGACGACGCCGTCGCCGTAGGGCCGGTTCTTGTCCAGGCCGAAGGCGGTAGAGCGGTGCCGGGCCAGTTCGTCGAGCTCGACGAACGAGTCCTTGTCGAGCAGCATCTCGATGCGCTCGCGGGCGGTCTTCTTGCCTCGGGCGTGCTGCTTCTCGATGGCCCGCTCGGATCCGGCATGCACGGCCTCCTCGGTCCGGCGGGCGAGGTCGGCGAGCTTTCCGGCGGTCGTGTGTATGTCGGGCTGCGTTGTCACGGTGGTCTCCCGCTCCGATGCGACGATGCACTCGGGGGTGATCGTAACCAAGTGTGCGTTCAGGTCCGGTCCGGTCGATCTCGGGCCTGCCTGATCGGGTGGGGCGGGGCGCGACGTTACGTGAGCGTTTCATACCCAATGCCCCATTCGTTACTCTCCCCGTGACGAACTGGATGACAGCGGCTGGATTCGCGCTCATCGCAGGCGGCCTCGCCACATTGATCAGCTTCTGGTCGGTGATCTTCGGTGGGACCGGCTCGGCTTCTCGGCGCCGGCGCGTGACGACGCAGGACCGTCCGGCGCCCGCTGCGCGGGAGCTCCCGCCGGCTCCCGCCGCGCCGATCGAGCCCCCGCCGCTGGCTGCTCCGCCGCTTGCTCCTCTGCCGCTTGCTCCTCTGCCCCTTGCTGCTCCGCCGCTTGCGCGACCGCCAGCCGCACGCCCGGCCGCGCCCCCACTGGTGGAGCAGGCGGCTGTCCCGCATCCGCTGGTGGAACAGGCTCCTGTCGCGCACCCGCCTGTCGCGCACCCGGCTGTGGCGCACCCACCTGCCGCGCCGCCGGTGCCCCGCCGTCGTCGGAGGATCGCAGCGGCCTTCAGCGGCCGCCCATCGTTGACCGCGTCCTCCCCGGCCGGTCTCGCCACGATCGGCCTGGCCGACGACGAGGAGCCGGCTTACGAAGGCCCGGCTTACGAAGGCCCGGCTTACGAGGGCCCGGCCTACCGGGACCCCGCTTACGAGGGCCCGGCCTACGAGGAACACCTCGCCCACCCGGAACCCGAGATCCCCGAGGACGACGAACCGGATCCCGAGGTGACCGATCCGGAATATGACGACGAACCCGATTACGCCGATCCCCATTACGCCGACCCCGGCTACGACGCCTCCTTCGCGCCACCCGCACCCCGCCCGGCCCTCGCCCCCGTCGACGAGCCGGTGCGCGACCTCTGGGCGTTGCGCGACGCCGAACACCGCACCGACGCCCGCTTCGCGGACATTTTCCATGGGTACGGGCACCGCCCCGCCCCGGACCGATCGGACCGAAATTACGGCGACCGCGTCGGCAACTGGGTGCGCCCGAACTATCCGGCTCTGGACGACCGCCCACCGTCCGGCGAGTACTGGACCCCGGTGCCGGACGACCTCTACACCGACCCGGAGCCGTCCGCCCGGGGCTACGGCTGGCCGGTGCCCGTGGAACGGTTGCCGCAGGTGCCCTCCTACGAGCCGGCGACCGGTTTTGATCTCACCCCGGTGCAGGCAGCCGAGCCCACCGCGCTCGTGCCGTCCACCTGGCCGCCGGAATCCGTCGCCAACCCGGAATCCGTCGCCAACCCGGGACCCGACGACAACCCGCTCCGGGTGCCCCGCTCCTGGCGTGACCGTGAGGAGCGGCGGGCCTGGCGTGACCACGAGGAGAAGCGCCCGTGGCGCGACCGCGCCGAGAGGCTGGAGGGCCGCTCCCGTCACGACCGCCCCCGCCCGCGTCCCCGCCCCGCCGTGCCGGCATCCGGCTACGTGAGCCGCCACGCGGCCGGCCCCCAGCCCTGATCAAAGGGCACCCGAGCGAGGCCGCCCTCGCGAGCCCCGAAAGCGGCCAGCCAGGGCGGGCCGCCCGCCGTGCCGACCAGGGCATGCCGCAGGCCGCGCCGGGCCGCACGCCGCGCCGGGCCGCACGTCGCGCCCGGCATAGGCTTCGAGGGTGACCTCCTCGTCGTATGCCGACCTCGACCGCCCGCCCCTCTCCGCCCGGGCGCTCACCCGCGCCCTGGTGGTGCCGGGTGGCTTCTGGTCCCGGCTCGACATCCGGACCGAGACCGGCTCGACGAACGCCGACGCGGCCGACGCGGCCCGGCGCGACGAGCCGGAGGGCTTGGTCGTGGTGGCCGAGAGCCAGTCGGCCGGGCGGGGACGCCGGGACCGGCAGTGGACGTCACCACCCCGCGCCGGTTTGACGCTCAGTGTCCTGTTGCGACCCTCGGCGCCGGATGCGGAGCGGGGCTGGCCGGCGGTGCCGCCCGGATCGTACGGATGGCTGCCGTTGCTGGCCGGGGTGGCGCTGCGCGAGGCGGTGACCCGGGTGGCCGGCGTCGAGGCGGCCCTGAAGTGGCCGAACGACCTCCTCGTCGACGACCGCAAGTGCGCCGGCATCCTGGCCGAGGTGGCCGGCGACGCGATAGTCGTCGGCATCGGGCTGAACGTCAGCACGTACCCGGAGGAGCTGCCCCCGACGAACGGTGTGGCGGCCACCTCGCTGCGGGTGGCCGGCGCCGAGAACATCGACCGGGACCCGCTGCTGCGGGCGCTGCTGCGCGGGTTCGCCCGGTGGTACCAGGGCTGGCGGGAGGCGGGCGGCGACGCCGAGATGTGCGGGCTGACCGCTGAGTACCGCCGGGGCTGCGCCACGATCGGCCGCGAGGTCCGGGTGCTGCTGCCGAGCGGGGGTGAGCTGACCGGCGAGGCGGCCACGGTGGACCGGGACGGCCAGTTGGTGATCCGTACGGTGGACGGCACGGAACATCGGGTCTCAGCGGGTGACGTGTTGCACGTACGCTGACCGCGTGGCGTTCCCGGAGGATGTGCTCACCGAGGAGGAGGAGGTCGTCCTCCATCTCGCTCCGCATTGGAAGGCGGCGGTGGCGCCGGTCGCGGTCCTGCTGCTCGCGCTGACCGGCGAGATCCTCGCCTGGGTCATGCTGCCGGACACCGAGGGCGGCACTGTCGCCCTGTGGCTGATCTCCGCGATCCTGCTCTGGAACTCGCTGCGGTACGGGGTGCGCCCGCTGGTGATCTGGCGTTTCATCCACTACGTCTTCACCAACGAGCGGATCCTGCTGCAGCACGGCGTGCTCGTCCGGGAGCGTCGCGACCTGCCGCTGAACCGGGTGAACGACCACGCGCTGGCCCAGTCGGTGCTGGACCGGATGCTGGGCAGCGGCACGCTGACGATCGATTCGATCGGCGACCAGAGCGCGGTGCTGGCCGGGTTGCCGCACGCCCAGCGGGTGCAGACGACGCTCTACGAGCTGATCGAGCACAGCCCGGCCGAGCCCGAGGACGAGGCCGAGGAGGAGCCGGAAGAGCAAACAGCGCCGGAGCCGCGTCGCGGCCTGTTCCGGCGCTGAAGAGGTCCGCTGAGAAGGGTCTCAGCGGGCGTCGAGCTCTGCCTGCAGGTCCAGGCGGGCGACGCTGCCCGGTTCATCGACGGCGCTGAGCTCGGCGAGCCCGGCCGTCGCGTCCAGCTCGGTGATCGCCGCTTCGTGGCCGTCGACCGGCGGCTTGAGGAAGACGAACGTGCGGTACGCCCAGAAGCGGAAGACCGTGGCGATGCCGATGCCGATCACGGTGGCCGTCATGAAGAGCAGCTCGTCGTGCTCCTCGGTGAGGCCGAAACCGTACTTGCCGATGGCGATGGCGCCGGACTGGATCAGCATGCCGATCAGGTTGAACCCGAAGAAGAGCGTGTACTCCCGGCGCAGCGCGGTGCGGGTGTGGTTCCGGTACGTCCAGTACCGGTTCGCCAGGTACGCCAGCGTGGTGGTGACCACCGTGCCGATGACGCTGGCCTTCACGGCGCCGATGTCGAGCAGGACGTAGGTGATCGCCATGTAGAGCAGCGTGTTGCCGGCGCCGATGATGCCGAAGGCCATGGCCTCCGGGGCGAGGCGGCGCAGGCGTTCCGTCAGCGTGCTGGCTGAGGGCATTGGACAACCTTACGGGTACAGGGGCAGTGACGCCGGGGTTAGTGTGCGGACGACGACGACGGCGCCACGCTCTGGTCCGGCGGGTCTCCGGCGGTCGCGGCCTCGTCCTTGCCCGAGTCGCCGGTGACCCGGAAGACGAAGCGGCGGTATGACCAGAAGCGGAACATGGTAGCCAACGCGGTGCCCACGAACTGGCCCGAGATGGTGTCCGCGAGCTGACTCTCGAACACCGGCCAGATCCGGCCGAGGCCGTAGTGGCTGAGCGCGAGGATGGCCAGTGAGATGCCCAGGCCGATCGCGTTCATCACGAAGAACAGCGTGTACTGCCGGGCCATGTGGGTGTGCTGGCCGTGACGCCAGGTCCAGAACCTGTTTCCGAAGAAGGCGACGGTCGTCGCGATCACCGTGGAGATGGTCTTGGCCAGCAGTGGTTCCGTGCCGGAACCGCGCAGGACACTGAAGATGGCCAGGTCGATGGCGAACGCGATGCTGCCGACCGTGCCGAACTTGCCCAGCTCACGGACGAGCGCCTGCAGGCGTGTGCGCAGGCTGGGCGGCTGCGCCGGGTTGGGAGGCACGGGACCGAGGGTACCTGTGGCCGTCACCTGCCGCTGTCCGCGCTGCCTTCTCTTTCGTGCGTCGCCGCCGAGTCTTAACCGTGGGTCCCGGCATGGTGACGCTGGCGTAACGCTGTGTGCCGGAATCCGTCGACCTCCCGGATCTCGGCGAGCCGGCCCCGGCATTCGGCGCACCAGGCCAGGTGGGTGCGCATGCGGTGGGCGTCGCGGGCGGCGAGCCGGCCGCGGACCTGGCCGCCCAGCCGCTCGCCGGCCCACCGGCATTCCGGGTGATCGGCAGCGGTCACGTGCTGCTGCAGATAGAGGCTGCGCAGCCCCTCGCGGGCACGATGGGCGAGAACGGCCACGGCGTTCGGCGTGAGACCCATGCGCGGCGCCAGCTCGGCCGGTGTCGAGCCCTCCACCTCGGTCTGCCACAGCACGTCGCGCCAGCGCGGGGGGAGCTGCCGGAACGCGGCCGCGGCGTACGCGCGTTCCAGCCGTTCCAGCGCCGGGTCGGTGTACGGCTCGCCGGCGTCGTACCGGGTCAGATCGTCGGTGAACTCGAGCCGGCGATCCACCTTGGCGCGCTGGTAGCAGACGTGCCGCATGGTGGTGTGCAGGTAGGCGCGGAACGCGACGAGCGGCCCGCGTCCGGCCCGCAGGGTCGCGAACACCTTGGCGAACGTCTCGGCGGCCAGGTCGTCCACGTCGGCCGGGTCGCGGACCAGCCCGTACGCGAACTGCCGCACGGCCGCGTGGTGCCGCTCGTAGAGCGTGCCGAACGCGGCAGTGTCGCCCGCCCGGACGGCGCTCAGCAAGTCGGTGTCCGAGTCCGCGTCGTTGCCGGGGGTCGTCATTCCGCCTCCTGTGGCCGGACCAGCGGGGGAAGTGGCCAGAATTGCGAGGAAAGCCCGATTAGGTGAAAGTCTAAGGCGTTAAGTCCGTTTTGTGAAAGTTGCCATCAGCGACGGTGTGCCTCGAGCCGGGATGCGGCGAGGCTGCGCGCAGGTGCACCAAGAGGCGAAGAATCGATCGTCTGCGCGCATCGCAACCATAGATTGTGCGGTTGTCCACAGGTTCTACCGATGAACTCCATGCGCTGTCGGGCTTACGCTCATGTGACTCCCATGACAGAGCCGGACTCGACCGGCCGATTCGTCATTGGTCAGTGCCGACCGAAGGAGCTTCATCTTGTCTCTGCCCCCTACCTCGCATCCCCGCCTGCTGGCCTGGGTGGACGAGGTCGCCGCCCTGACAACGCCCGACCGGATCGTCTGGTGCGACGGTTCGGAGGCCGAATGGACCCGGCTCACCGACGAGCTCGTCGACTCCGGAGCGCTGGTCCGCCTCAACCCGGAGAAGAAACCGAACTCGTTCTGGGCACGCACCGACCCGTCGGACGTCGCGCGTGTCGAGGAGCGGACCTTCATCTGCTCGGTCGACGAGGCGGACGCCGGTCCGACCAACAACTGGATGGCTCCGGCCGAGATGAAGCAGCTCATGACGGAGCTGTACCGGGGATCCATGCGGGGCCGCACGATGTACGTGGTCCCGTTCTGCATGGGCCCGATCGACGCCGAGAACCCGATGTTCGGTGTCGAGTTGACCGACAGCCCGTACGTCGTCTCCAGCATGCGCATCATGACCCGGATGGGGGCAGAGGTCCTGAGCGCGATGGGCGACGACGCGGACTACGTGCCGTGCCTGCACTCGATCGGCGCGCCGCTCGCCGACGGGGAGCAGGACGTCGCCTGGCCGTGCAACGAGACCAAGTACATCTCGCACTTCCCGGAGACCCGCGAGATCTGGTCGTACGGGTCCGGCTACGGCGGCAACTCGCTGCTCGGCAAGAAGTGCTACGCGCTGCGGATCGCCAGCGTGGCCGCCCGTGACGAGGGCTGGCTCGCCGAGCACATGCTGATCATGAAGCTCACCTCGCCGGAGGGCCAGGTCCGCTACATCGCCGGCGCGTTCCCGTCGGCGTGCGGCAAGACCAACCTGGCCATGCTGGAGCCGACGCTGCCCGGCTGGAAGGTCGAGACGGTCGGCGACGACATCGCCTGGATGCGGTTCGGCGAGGACGGCCGGCTCTGGGCCACCAACCCGGAGTTCGGGCTGTTCGGCGTCGCGCCCGGCACCGACTTCCACACCAACCCGAACGCGATGCGGACGCTCGCCAAGGGCAACTCGGTCTTCACCAACGTGGCGCTCACCGACGACGGCGACATCTGGTGGGAGGGCATGGGCGAGCCGCCCGCGCACCTGACCGACTGGAAGGGCCACGACTGGACGCCGGAGTCCGACGCCGTCTCCAGCCACCCGAACAGCCGGTTCTGCACCCCGATCGAGCAGTGCCCGATCCTCGCCGAGGAGTACCACGACCCGCGGGGCGTGCCGATCGACGCGATCCTCTTCGGCGGCCGCCGCAAGACCACGATCCCGCTGGTCAGCGAGGCCCGCGACTGGGTGCACGGCGTCTACCTCGGTGCCACGCTCTCCAGCGAGACCACGGCCGCCGCGGTCGGCCAGGTCGGTGTGGTGCGCCGGGACCCGATGGCGATGCTGCCGTTCATCGGCTACCACGCCGGTGACTACTTCCAGCACTGGATCGACATGGCGAAGGGCGCCTCCGGCGACGCCGACAAGCTTCCCAAGGTCTTCTACGTGAACTGGTTCCGCCGGGACGCCGACGGCGGGTTCCTCTGGCCGGGCTTCGGCGAGAACAGCCGGGTGCTCAAGTGGGTCGTCGAGCGCCTGGACGGCAAGGCCGACGCGGTGGAGACCCCGATCGGCCACGTGCCGACGCCCGAGTCGCTCGACCTGACCGGCCTGGACATCGATCCGGCCGCGGTGGAAGCCGTGCTCCGGGTCGACCCGGAGGAGTGGCTGGCCGAGATCCCGCAGGTCACCGAGTGGTTCACCAAGTTCGGTGACAAGCTGCCGGCCGTGCTCTGGGCCGAGTTGGACGCGCTGCGGGCCCGCCTGGCCGACGCCTGACCCTGCCCGGCCCGGCGCCGGAGTGACATCGTGGCGTCATGGACGTCTATGACGTTGCGGTGATCGGTGCCGGGCCGGCCGGTTCGGCCGCCGCCCTGGCCGCGCTGCGGGGCGGCGCGAGCGTGCTGCTGCTGGACCGGGCGGACTTCCCGCGGGACAAGCCGTGCGGCGACGGGATCGCGGCTGAGGCCGTCGACGTGCTGACCGGCCTCGGCGTGCCGGACCCGGTGCGAGGCTTCCGGCAGGTGGAACGGTTGCGGCTGGTGGCGCCCGGCGGCGCCGCGGTGGCCCGGCCGCTGCCGCGCCCGGCGCACACCGTGCCCCGGCGGATCTTCGACGAGCGCCTGGTCCGTGCGGCGGTGGCGGGTGGCGCCGAGTGGCGCCGGCACACCACCCGGAGGGTACGGGGTGACGACCCCGTCGTGATCGACGAGAGGTACCGGGCGCGGGTGCTGATCGGGGCGGACGGCGCCGGATCGGTGGTGCGGCGCAGCCTCGGCCACGGCGCGAACCCGGCCGGGCACCTGGCGATCGCGATCCGCGGCTACGCGCCGGCCGCGGACACCGGTGAGCAGGTCATCATCACGACCCGGCAGCGCTGGCCGGCGTACGCCTGGCAGTTCCCGATCGGCGACGGCACCGCCAACGTGGGATACGGGGAGCTGTTGCGGGGGCGGCCGCTGTCCCGGGCGTACCTGCGCAATCGGCTCGCCGTGCTGCTGCCCGGCGCCGAGCCGGTGAGCGTGCGCGGGCACCACCTGCCGCTGTCGACCGCCCGGCCGGTGGCGGGCCGCGGCCGGATGCTGCTCGCCGGCGACGCGCTCTCCCTGATCAACCCGCTGACCGGCGAGGGGATCTTCTACGCCGTGCTGTCCGGAGCGCTGGCCGGCGCGGAAGCGGCACGCGGGCCACGCGACGTGGCCCGGCGGTACGCCGAGGCGCTGCGCCGCCGGCTCGGGCGCCATCTGCGGCACTCGGGGCTCGCGGCCCGGCTCACCGCGTGGCCGCACGTGGCCGACGCCGCCGTCACCGCGGCCGCCGCCGATCCCGGCACGTTCGCCCGGATGGTGGAGCTCGGGCTCGCGGACGGACTGCTCGACGTTCGCACGATCGGACGCATCGCGACGCGGATGGTGCACTGGCGGGCCGTCCCCGCTTGAGCCCTCAGCGGGGATGGCTACCCTTTGCGGTGATGAGTCTGCGTTCTCTGATCTATTCCATTTACGAGCGGCGGCTGGCCGGGAAGCTCGTCGGCAAGCCCGTGCCCCGGCACGTCGGCGTCATGTGCGACGGCAATCGCCGGTGGGCCCGCGAGATGGGCTTCGTCGACCCCAACGACGGGCACCGGGTCGGCGCGACCCGGGTCAAGGAGCTGCTGACCTGGTGCGACCAGGCCGGCATCGAGCATGTCACGCTCTACCTGCTGGCGACCGACAACCTGCAGCGCCCGGCCGCCGAGCTCGACCCGCTCGTGAAGATCATCGAGGATCTCGCGACCGAGCTGGCCGAGGACGGCAACCCGTGGCGGCTGCGGATGGTCGGCGCGCTCGACGTGCTGCCCTCGGCGACGGCCGCCACGCTGAAGGCGGCGCAGGAGAAGACCCGCGACCGCCGCGACGGCGTCGAGGTCAACATGGCGGTGGGCTACGGCGGACGGCGGGAGATCACCGACGCGGTGCGCTCGCTGCTCTACGAGCACGCCGCGACCGGGGGCACCGTGGAGGAGCTCGCCGAGATCCTCGACGTGGAGCACATCGCCGAGCACCTCTACACCCGTGGCCAGCCCGACCCGGACCTGGTCATCCGGACCAGCGGCGAGCAGCGGCTCTCCGGCTTCCTGCTGTGGCAGTCGGCGAACTCGGAGTTCTACTTCCACGACGCCAACTGGCCGGACTTCCGCCGCATCGACTTCCTGCGGGCGCTGCGGTCGTACGGCAACCGGCAGCGCCGTTACGGCGCCTAGAAGCGCTTCAGCCCCTCGCTGAGGAAGGTGGCCACGGCCTCCGGCGAGTCCAGCGTCAGGTCGGCGGCGCTGGACACCTCGGCCCCGGTCTCCGGGTTCGCCACGGCCACCGCCATGCCGAAGAAGCCCGGGTCGACGGCCTCCCGGGCGCGCAGCGCGTCGAACGCCTTGATGTCGGACATGTCGTCGCCGAAGTACCACGCGCAGCCGGCGTTGCGCACGCCCTCGGTGATGACCATGCCCTTGTCCTGGTCGACCGGGGGCTTGAGCTCGACGACCATCCGGCCGCCCTGGATCCGCAGGCCGAGCCGCTCGGCCTGCTCGTGGCCCCAGCGCTCGACGGTCCGGGCCAGGTCGGGCGCGGTCCGGTAGTGCAGGGCGACGGAGAGCCGCTTGTACTCCACCAGGATCTCGGCGGGCAGCTCGGTGCGGGCCTGCTCGGCGAGGCGGTCCATGGTGGGGACGAACTCCAGCGCCGCCGGCTCGGTCACCACCTGACCGTCGTGCCACACCTCGAGCCCGTACAGCCCGTAGAGGTCGACGCCCTCGAGGGACTCGAACCGCGAGCGCAGGAAGCTCACCGGCCGGGCTGAGACGATCGCCACACGGGCCACCACGGACGCCAGCCGCTCCAGCACGCCGAGGACGGCGGGAACCGGCTGCGAGGCGTCGGGATCGTCGGTGACCGGTGACAGGACACCGTCGAAATCGAAGAAGAACGTGGTCGACGAGGCTCTCCCGGCGGTGAAAGCCCAGGCCTCGTCGGTGGTCGGCGGATGTGTCGGACGAGTGCTCTCAGCCACGGGCTCAGATTACCCGCGGATGGTCGACTTTCATGCGTGATGATGTCGCCTGGGGCGAGCGTCACCCCTCGGTGCCCGATTTTGCGCACTACCGCAGGACGCAGTTGACCGCTAGCGTCTCCGGTATGGCACGGGGTCATCCCGAGCCAGCCGGCCGGCCCGGACCAGCGACAACTTGCGCCACAGGGCCCGCAATCCGTCCCTGTGCATGTGCCGGCGGCCGGAGGTGGCGGACCGCGGGTGGCGGGTTGCACGCCCGCTGGAGCAGGCCTGTGACATCTCGCCGTACCGATGCCGGTGTCGCCTCGAACTCCGACCCGGCCGACAAGGTGACCAAGACCCGTGCCACGACGCCGCGCCGCAGGGCGCGGGACCGGCACGCCGACGCGGAGCCGGCCCCGGCCGGTCGTGTCTTCGTCCTGGACACTTCGGTCCTGCTGTCCGACCCGGCGGCGTTCCGCCGGTTCACCGACCACGAGGTCGTCGTTCCGCTCGTGGTCATCTCCGAACTGGAGGGCAAACGTCACCACCCCGAGCTGGGCTGGTTCGCCCGGCAGTCGCTGCGCATGCTGGACGAGCTGCGGATCAAGCACGGCCGCCTCGACCAGCCGGTGCTCTGCAACGACGAGGGCGGCACGCTGCGGGTCGAGCTGAACCACGCCGATCAGAGTGTGCTGCCGCTCGGCTTCCGCAACGACTCGAACGACACCCGGATCCTTTCGGTGGCGCTCGGGCTGGCCGCGGAGGGCCGGGACGTCACGCTGGTCAGCAAGGACATGCCGCTGCGGGTGAAGGCCGCCTCGGTCGGCATCACCGCCGACGAGTACCGGCACGGCCAGGCCAGCGACCCGACCTGGACCGGCATGGCCGACCTGCAGCTCACCGAGGAGCAGGTGGTCGCGCTCTACGCCGGCGACGAGCTGGAGGTCGACGAGGCGGAGAACCTGCCCTGCCACACCGGCCTGGTGATCCACTCGCCACGCGGCTCGGCGCTGGCCCGGGTCAACCCGGACAAGACCGTCAAGCTGGTACGCGGCGACCGGGACGCGTTCGGCCTGCGCGGCCGCTCCGCGGAGCAGCGGGTGGCGCTGGACATCCTGCTCGACGAGTCGATCGGGATCGTCTCGCTCGGCGGCCGGGCCGGCACCGGCAAGTCCGCGCTGGCGCTCTGCGCCGGCCTGGAGGCGACGATGGAGCGCAATCGCCACAAGAAGGTGGTGGTGTTCCGCCCGCTCTACGCGGTCGGCGGCCAGGAGCTCGGCTATCTGCCCGGCAGCGAGGCGGAGAAGATGTCGCCCTGGGCGCAGGCCGTCTTCGACACGCTCGGCGCGGTCGCCCACGCCAACGTCGTCGAGGAGGTCATGGCCCGCGGCATGCTCGAGGTGCTGCCGCTGACCCACATCCGGGGCCGGAGCCTGCACGACGCGTTCGTCATCGTGGACGAGGCGCAGTCGCTGGAGCGCAACGTGCTGCTGACCGTGCTGTCCCGGATCGGCCAGAACTCGCGGGTGGTGCTCACCCACGATGTGGCTCAGCGTGACAATCTGCGGGTCGGCCGGCACGACGGTGTCACCGCCGTCATCGAAGCGCTGAAGGGGCATCCGATCTTCGCCCATGTCACGCTGACCCGTTCGGAGCGATCGCCGATCGCCGAGGTGGTCACCGACCTGCTGGAGGAGATCCCCCTGTGATCCCCCGGTGAGATGACGCCAGCGCGGGACTTTGTGCCGGATTGAGATAAAAAATCGTGTGACTAAAGTCACAAGACCGCGTTGGCATTTCACATCCACTTCACGTTGCGCCATGGTGTTCCGCGAGCGCCATCGAGTGGCAACGTGGTCGGAGATCGACTTCGGGCCACCCCCTCGGAGTTCGAGGCGGCGGCCCAGCGGGGTCGCGGTGCTCGCGGCGCGGTTCCACTCAGTGACGGTGGAGACGCGCCGCGTCATTGCCCCCGACGAAGGGATTCTTCGTGAAGCGGCTCTGGAGCCGGCTCGGAGTTCGTGCGGCATCCGTGGGTCTGCTGGTGACCGGTCTGGTCGGCGGCGTCTACCTCGGACAGAACCGGGAACTCGAGCAGCAGAGCGCCACGTCCCAGCTCGTCCTTCAGGCGGACGCCGACGAGATGCAGCTGCTCAAGCAGCGCCAGGCGCAGCACGCCGCGGCCCGGGCCGTCCGGAGCCAGGCGGAGGATGCCGCGGCGTCCAAGGCGGCGACCGAGGCGAAGACCGCGGCCACCAAGGCGCGGACGCTGGAGAAGAAGGCGATCGCCGCCGAGGCCGCCGAGAAGAAGGCGGCCGAGGAGAAGAAGAAGGCCGAGGCCGCGGAGGCCGGCGGGCCGGTGGCCTACACCGGCGACATCCCGGAGTCCTGCAACGAGTACAGCGGCAGCCGCAAGATCGGCTGCGCGATGACGCTCGACGCCGGTTTCGGTCTCTCCCAGTTCCCCTGCCTGGACAAGCTGTGGAAGAAGGAGAGTGGCTGGAACTACAAGGCCACCAACCGCAGCTCCGGCGCGTACGGGATCCCGCAGTCGCTGCCCGGCAGCAAGATGGCGTCGGCCGGCTCGGACTGGAAGACCAACCCGGCGACCCAGATCGAGTGGGGCCTCGGCTACATCAAGGGCCGGTACGGCACCCCGTGCAGCGCGTGGAGCCACTCGCAGAACGTCGGCTGGTACTGATCTGACCTAAACAGGGCTGCGCGGCACGCCGCGCAGCCCTGTTTTGCTGTGATCCAATGTCCGTATGGTCCGATATGTGGCTTCCTTTGTCGCGGCCGTGGCGGTCGCGCTGCCCGCCGGCGCCGCACCGGCCCACGCGGACCCGCGCATCCCCGAGGTGATCGGCGGCGAGATCGCCACCCCCGGCAAGTTCCCCTGGGCGGTGCGGCTCTCGATGGGGTGCGGCGGCGCGCTCACCGCTCCCCGCCTGGTCCTCACGGCCGGGCACTGCGTCGGCCCGACGGGCCCGAACCGCCGGATCACCGTGACCGCGGGCTCGGCCGACCTGAAAGCCGAGGACGCGGTCACGGTGAAGTCGGTCGAGGTCTTCCGGTCGCCCGGGTTCGTGACCGAGACCGAGGGCGAGGACTGGGCCCTGGTCCGGCTGGAACGCGCGCTCGACCTGCCCACCCTCGAACTGCCCGAGGACGCCAGCGGCGACCAGGGCCCGTTCACGGTGATGGGCTGGGGACAGACCCGGGAGAGCTCGCTGCGGCAGGAACGGCGGCTGCACTACGCCGAAGTGCCGATCATCGAGGACGCGGAGTGCGCGAAGGCGTACCGGCAGGCCGGGGTGGATCTGGTCCGGGACGAGTCGATCTGCGCCGGCCGGCACGGCGTCGACACCTGCCAGGGCGACTCCGGTGGGCCGATGGTGCGCCGCGACGCGGCCGGCACGTGGCGGCAGGTCGGCATCGTCAGCTGGGGACTGGGCTGCGCGCGGGACGGCTACTTCGGCGTCTACACCCAGGTCTCGACGTTCCGCGGCGAGATCCGGGCGGCCATCGTCAAGCTCGGCTGAGCCGCCCGGGTGGCCGGGGATGCGCCGGCCTGCCACCATCGGAGGATGGCGTACGGCTGGGCGCAGGCACGCGAGGACGAAGCGGCGAGATTCGGCACCGACGCGTTCTACGCGTCGCTGGGCCGGGCGTTCGTGACGATGTGCGCGGTCGTCCCGGGGCTCTTCCTGATCGAGGCGATCGACGTCGGCCTCGGTCCCGGCACGCTCGACGTGGCCGGCGGCATCATCCCGCGCCACGTCCAGGGCCTCGACGGGGTGCTGTTCAGCCCGTTCCTGCACGCCGACTGGGAGCATCTCTACGGCAACGCGGTGCCGCTCATCCTGCTCGGCACGTTCGTGCTGGCCGGCGGGATGCGCCGGTTCATCTGGTCGACCGTGGTGATCATGGCGGTGGCCGGGCTGGGCGTGTGGTTCATCGGCGACCCGCAGAGCGTCGTGGTCGGCGCCAGCGGCGTGATCTTCGGCTATCTGGGGCTGCTGCTCACCCGCGGCCTGGTCGAGCGCAGCTGGTGGAACTTCGCGGTGGCCGTCTTCATCGGCCTGCTGTACTGGTACCAGCTCTACGGCATCCTGCCCACCGACGCCCGGGTCTCCTGGCAGGGACACCTGCTCGGCCTGGTCGGCGGCGCGCTGGCGGCGGTGCTGTTCCGCCGCCGGCGCTGACCGATGCCGACCACCCGTCTCCGGCTAGAGCTAGAGCGTGGGCAGGTGCCCGTCGAAGTCCACCGCTGAGTAGAGCGCGAGCTTCTCCAGCCGGTGATACGAGTCGATCACCCGGATCGTGCCGCTCTTGGACCGCATCACGATCGACTGGGTGTGCGCCCCGCCGGACCGGTAACGCACCCCCTTGAGCAGGTCACCGGAGGTCACGCCGGTCGCCACGAAGAAGCAGTTGTCGCCGGTGACCAGGTCGTCGGTGGCGAGCACCCGGTCCAGGTCGTGCCCGGCGGCGATCGCCCGCTCCCGCTCCGCGTCGTCGTGCGGCCACAGCTTCGCCTGGATCATGCCGCCGAGACACTTGAGCGCGCACGCCGCGGTGATGCCCTCCGGGGTGCCGCCGATGCCCATCAGCACGTCCACGTCGGACTCCTCGCGGGCCGCCGAGATGGCCCCGGCGATGTCGCCGTCCGAGATGAACTTGATGTTCGCGCCGGCGTGCCGGACCTCCTCGACCAGTTTCGTGTGCCGGGGACGGTCCAGGATGCACACCGTCACGTCGGAGACGCTGGACCGCTTCGCCTTCGCGATGCGCTTGAGGTTCTCGGTGGCGCCGGCGTTGATGTCGATCACGTCGGCGCAGTCCGGGCCGACCGCGATCTTCTCCATGTAGAACACGGCGCTCGGGTCGAACATCGCGCCCCGCTCGGCGACCGCGAGGACCGCGACGGCGCCCGGCATCCCCTTGCTCATCAGGGTGGTGCCGTCCACCGGGTCGACCGCGACGTCCACCTCCGGCCCGGTGCCGTCGCCGACCTGCTCCCCGTTGAAGAGCATCGGCGCTTCGTCCTTCTCACCCTCGCCGATGACGACGACACCGCGCATCTGGATCGAGTTGATGAGCTTGCGCATGGCGTCGACGGCGGCGCCGTCACCGCCGTTCTTGTCACCACGGCCGACCCAGCGACCGGCGGCCATGGCGGCCGCTTCGGTGACTCGGACGAGGTCGAGGGCGATGTTGCGGTCGAGGTCCTGGGGGACTCGGGCTGGCACGGCGGCCTCCTCGCGACGTTGCGGGGCTGTCAAGTCCTCCGATCCTGGCATCCGAGGACGTGCCAAGTCTCGGTTCAGCGACATGGTTAACAATGGGTTCGTGGAACCCGCGACGTCTGTCCCCGCACCCGCGCCCGCGCGGCTCGCCCCGAAAGAGGGCCGCCGCCCCCGCGACATGGCTTATTCGCTGCTGGTGCTGCTCGTGCCGATCGCGCTGGTGATGATCTTCTGGAAGGTGGTCCTGGACGGCGACAAGCCGATTCCGAAGGACACGACCAGCGCGATCCAGTCGGCGTCGCGGCAGTTCACCGTGGTCCAGCCGGCCGGCCTGAGCGAGGACTGGTACGTCACGTCCGCCACCTTCCGCGAGGAGAACGGCGGGGCGACCCTGCGTCTCGGTTACGTCGACCCGGACGCCGACCCGATCCTGCTGGTGCAGAGCACGGTGCCGGCCGCGACCCTGGTGCCCGCCGAGGTGGGCGAGAAGGGCAAGCGGACCGGCACGTTCCGCGCCGGGAACCGCACCTGGATGACGTACTCCGGGCGGCCCGGAGAGACCGCGTTCATCGTCACCGAGCAGAACCGGACCATCCTGCTCATCGGCGAGACCGACCGCGAGGACATGGAGACCTTGGCGGCCGCGCTCCGCTGACCGCCTCTCAGCCGCCGGGCCGGGCTGCCTCTCAGTCGCCGGGCCGGGCCGCCCGGGCCGCCTCGATCCGCTCCCGGGCGCCGTCCAGCCAGCGCTGGCAGACGTCGGCCAGTTTCTCGCCGCGCTCCCACAGGGCGAGCGACTCCTCCAGGCTCCCGCCGCCCTGCTCCAGACGCTCCACCACGGACGCCAGCTCGGTGCGGGCCTGCTCGTAGCTGAGGTTCTCGTCGCTCACTCGTCACTTCCTACTCTTGCCGCCAGCTCGCCGGACGCGAGCCGGATCCGAAGAAGGTCGGCCGCGGCCACCTCGTCCGCGGCGCGGACCACGTGGCCGTCGGCGCGTTGCACGATCGCATAGCCGCGCTGCAGCGTCGCCGCCGGTGACAGCGCGCGCAGCCGGGCCACGGTGTGCCGCAGGTCGTCGTCGGCGCGGCGCAGCCGGTGCTCCAGGCTGCGCCCGGCCCGGTCACGCAGCGCGCCCACCTCGGCGGCGCGCTGGTCGATCAGCGACTCCGGGCGGGCCAGCACCGGCCGGGAGCGCCAGGACTCGATCCGGTGCCGCTCCCGGTCGATCAGGCCGAGCACCGCGCGGTCCAGCCGGTTGCGGGCGTGCTCGATCAGGCGCAGCTCGTCGGCGAGGTCCGGCACGATCCGCTTGGCGGCGTCGGTCGGGGTGGAGGCGCGCAGGTCGGCCACGTAGTCCAGCAGCGGCGCGTCGGTCTCGTGCCCGATCGCGCTGACGACCGGGGTGCGCGCCGCGAAGACCGCCCGGCAGAGCGCCTCGTCGGAGAAGGGCAGCAGGTCCTCGACGCTGCCACCGCCCCGGGCGATCACGATGACGTCGATCGTGTCGTCGTTGTCCAGCACCTTCAGCGCGTCGATCATCTGCGGCACCGCGGTCGGGCCCTGCACCGCCACGTTGATCACCCGGAACTCCACGGCCGGCCAGCGGCGTCGGGTGTTCATCAGCACGTCGCGCTCGGCGGCGCTGGCCCGCCCGGTGATCAGCCCGATCCGGCCGGGCAGGAACGGCAGCCGCCGCTTGCGGTCGCGGGCGAACAGGCCCTCCGCGCCGAGCAGTTTCTTCAGCCGCTCCAGCCGGGCGAGCAGCTCGCCGAGGCCGACCTGGCGGATCTCGTCGGCGCGCAGGCTCAGCGTGCCCCGGCCGGGATAGAACTCCGGTTTCGCGTGCATGGTGACCCGGGCGCCCTCGGACAGCTCCGGCGCGCCGGCGTCGAGCACGTCGCGGTGGGCCGTCACGGTCAGGCTCAGGTCGGCGGAGGGGTCGCGCAGGGTCAGGAAGACCACGCCCGAGCCGGGCCGGCGGCTGATCTGGGCGACCTGCCCGTCCACCCAGACCCAGCCGAGTTTCGCGATCCAGGCGCCCAGTTTCTGACTGACCACGCGGACCGGCCACGGCTCGTCGGGGCTGCTCTTGGGTTCCGGCTTCTTGGCCTCGGGCTGGGTCACCCGGCCAGATTACGGAAGCCCACCGACATTCTCCCCGCTGCGATCGCCGGTGGCGGCCATGGCGCGGGGCTCGGCGTGCCGCCCGGTGTAGGCGCCGAGGTCCACCGGGGTGCGCCGTTCCGGCAGCCGCTGCTCGATCACGGTGAGCACGGTGAGCACGAGCAGGCCCGCGCAGCCCCCGAAGACCAGGTCGGCGACCAGGTACTCCGGGTCGACGTGCACGCCGTCCCCGGTGCCGAGGAACGGGAACGGATATCCGCGCCGCTGCGGGTGGTCGGCGAGGCAGCAGTGCGCGTTGGCGGGCACCGTCGCGATCGCCATCCCGGCGAGCGCGAGCAGCCCGGACACCAGGTACCCGGCGCGGCTCGGCCGGATCCGGTGCCGGGTCAGCAGCAGCACGCCACCGGCCAGCAGCGCCACATGGAAGATCAGGAACGGCCCGGTCAGGCCGCCGTCCACCGTGACCGCGAGATTGAGCGCGCCGATGCCGACGAGGAACCAGCCCGCCATCACCCGGAGCACCGCCGGGACGTGTGGCCACGCCGCCCACGGGTCCTCGCCCCGATGCGCGCCGCCCATGCCGTCATTATCCCGCTGGATCCGGCACTTTCGGGGCGAAATGCCCACGCAGCACTCGCGTGAGCACGAGCACACCCACGATCAACACCAGGCTTGCGTACGACCAGAGCACCACGTCCGCGAGCATCCGGAACGGTATGGCTGTCCAGCCCTCCTCGATGCCGAGCCGCCGTGCCTCGTCCGGGGTGTCCGCCACGCCGCCACGCGTCAGCCACACGAACGGCCAGCCCCGGCCCTCGGACCACCCGAACATGCAGCACGTGCTGATCCCCCGCGCGGCCAGCCCCGCGACCGTGCCGATGAGGCCGCCCGCCACCGCCGCCGGCACGACAATCCGGGCCGGCAGCCGCAACCGGTCCCAGAACAGCAGGATCAGCCCTCCCAGGACTGCTGCCGCACCGGCCGCCGTGACCCGCGGATCGCCCTCGGACAGCGTCATCACCAGCCAGAACGCGCCGCCGAGCAGGCCCAGCACCCCGACCGCCAACCGGCCCATCCCGGTGTAGAGCTCCGTCATGCGCGGCAGTCTGCCCGACGCCCGCCAGCCGGCTGTGGCACTGATCGCAGATCGACAGGCAGGGGAGTGGGCCACGTACCATGGCCGGGTGACTGAACCTCGTAAGCGGGTGTTGCTCGCCAAGCCGCGTGGCTACTGCGCCGGCGTCGACCGCGCCGTGCAGACCGTCGAGGAGGCGCTGAAGCTCTACGGCGCCCCGGTCTACGTGCGCAAGCAGATCGTGCACAACAAACACGTGGTCAGCACGCTGGAAGCCCGCGGTGCGATCTTCGTGGAGGAGAACTACGAGGTCCCCGAGGGGTCGACGGTCGTCTTCTCCGCCCACGGCGTGGCGCCCGAGGTCCACGACCAGGCCCGCGAGCGCAACCTCAAGGCGATCGACGCGACCTGCCCCCTGGTGACGAAGGTGCACCACGAGGCGAAACGGTTCGCGGCCGAGGACTACGACATCCTGCTGATCGGCCACGAGGGTCACGAGGAGGTCATCGGCACCGCCGGCGAGGCCCCCGCGCACATCCAGCTCGTCGACGGCCCCGACGACGTGGAGAACGTCGTGGTCCGCGACCCGTCCAAGGTCGTCTGGCTGTCACAGACCACGCTCTCGGTCGACGAGACGATGGAGACCGTGGCCCGGCTCAAGACCAGGCTGCCGCTGCTGCAGTCGCCGCCCAGCGACGACATCTGCTACGCCACCTCCAATCGGCAGCACGTGATCAAGGAGATCGCCCCGGACTGCGACGTGGTGATCGTCGTCGGCTCGACGAACTCCTCGAACTCGGTGCGGCTCGTCGAGGTCGCCCTCGGCGCCGGCGCGCGCGCCGGCCACCTGGTCGACTACGCCTCCGAGATCCAGGACGAGTGGCTGGAGGGCGCCACCACGGTCGGCGTCTCGTCCGGCGCCAGCGTCCCCGAGGATCTGGTCATGGAGGTGCTCGCCCACCTGGCCGAGCGTGGCTTCGGCGAGGTGACGGAGTACACGACGGCCGAGGAACGGCTGACGTTCTCGCTGCCGCAGGAGCTGCGGCGTGACATGAAGGCGGCTGGGCTGGCTGGCTCCGCTTCGCTCCGCGGCAAAACGCCTTAGGCCAACTCACCGGCGGCGTTTTGCGGGTTGCTCTGTGGCTACGCCCTCATGGGAGACCGCGGCACCTTTGGCCGCCAGCGGCACCTTTGGTCGCTGTGACTACGGCTGCTGGGTTAGCTCGGGGGCCTGGGGCTGGCGGGGCATTACCTCTACCTGGGGGGTCTCCATCAGGTCGTCGCCGGTCACGCCCATCTCGGCCAGTTTGCGGGCGCTCACCAGCACCCGGGACTCCAGCGAGCCGACCGCCCTGTTGTACGCGGTGACCGCACCGGTCAGCGACGTGCCCAGCTTGGACACGTGGTCGCCGAGCGTGGACAGCCGCGCGTAGAGCTCGCGGCCCAGGGTGTGCACCGCCACCGCGTTGCGGGCCAGCGCCTCCTGACGCCAGGAATACGCGACAGTGCGCAGCAGGGCGATCAGGGTGGCCGGGGTGGCCAGGACCACGTGCCGGCGGAACGCGTGCTCCATCAGCGCCGGGTCCCGCTGCAGGGCCGCGTCCAGGAACGGGTCGGCCGGGACGAACAGGACCACGAAGTCGGTGGCCTCGTCGAACGCCGCCCAGTACTTCTTCGCTGACAGCTGGTCCACGTGCGCGCGCAGATGCCGGGCGTGCATGTCCAGGTGGCCGTCGCGGGTGCGCTCGTCGCGCGCCTCCATCGCCGACAGGTACCCGTCCAGCGGCGCCTTGGCGTCCACCACCACCGCCCGGCCGCCGTGCAGACGGACCACCAGGTCCGGCCGGACACCCTGATCGTCGGTGGCGGCCGTCACCTGCTCCGCGAAGTCGCAGTGCTCCAGCAGCCCGGCCGCCTCCACGATGCGCCGCAGCTGATGCTCGCCCCAGCGGCCCCGCACCTGCGGCGCGCGCAGCGCCGACACCAGCTGCCGGGTCTCGGTGCGCAGCTCACCCGAGACCGCCCCCATCGCCCGGACCTGTTCGCGCAGCTCCGCGTACGCGTCCACCCGATCGTGCTCCAGCTGGGCGACCCGCTCCTCGTACCGGCGCAGGGTGTCGTGCAGCGGCGCCACCGCCCGGGCCACCGCCTCCTGGGACTGGGCGGTCGCCTCATAGGACAGTGCCCGCAGCGACTGCTCCATGCGCTGCTCACCCTCCCGGGCCGCCTCCAGGGTCGCCTCCAGCCGGGCGATGTCGGTGCCGGCGCGGGCCCGGGCGGCCAGCCAGCCCAGGGCGGCGCCGGCGGCGAGGCAGACGAGGATCACAGCGAGCGTCGAGAACGTCACCTCTCGAAGATTGCCAGACCGGTGACACAGGACCCGCAGAGGTACCGTGGGAAACATGAAGGGCGTGTTTCTCATCCTGGTGATCCTCGCGCTGGTCGCGCTCGTCATCGCCGCGACGCAGCGCCGGGGACAGGCTCGCCGGCAGACGCAGCTCGAGGACGCCCGCGCCGAGGCGCAGCGGTGGTACGAGCGGCTCGGCGGTCAGGTGATGAACCTGGTCTCCGAGGACCCGGCGGCGCGCCAGGCGCTCGCTGACGCGAGCGAGCGGTACAACGCGGCAGGCGGTCAGCTCCAGCAGGCCAATTCGGTACGGCAGTACGAGCTGGCCCGCGAGTCGGCGCTGGAAGGCCTCGCCTACGTCCGGGCCGCGCGCACCGCGATGGGCATCGACCCCGGCCCCGAGCTGCCGCCGCTGGCCGCCTCCCGGGGCTCCGGGCAGCTCACCCAGGAGCGGGAGGTCACCGTCGAGGGCCATCAGTACCGCGCGGGCCCGCAGCCCGGCCCCGGCACGCCCTACTACTACCCCGGCGGCCGGGTGCAGGGCCGCCCGGTGCCCGCCGGGTGGTACTCGACGCCGGTGTGGAAGACCGCGCTCGGCGCGGGCGCCGGCGTCCTCGGCGGGATGCTGATCTTCGACGCGCTCTTCTCGCCCGGCTTCGGCGACATGGGCATCGACGGCGGCGACTGGGGCGGCCAGGACGGGGGCGGCCAGGACTGGGGCGGGGATGCCCAGGCCGGCGACTTCGGTGGCAACGACCTCGGTGGCGGCACCGACTTCGGCGGCGGCGACTGGGGCGGCGGTGGCGGCGACTTCGGCGGTGGCGGCGACTTCTGATCGGGGTCAGAAACGCCGGACGGGCTGGTTCTTCTTCACCCGCATCCAGTGCTCCAGCTCCCGGCGCAGCGCCCGCGACGTCGGCCACAGCTGACTCAGGTCGGCGGTGAACGCCGGGCCGCGGGGCGTGTCGGTCAGCGGCGGCGCGCCGTCCGCGGCGTCCTGCACCGGATGCACCGTGTCCAGATCGGCGGGCACCACCTCGAGGACGGTGCGCAGACCGGCCCGGCGGATCACCACGGCGGCCACGTCCCGCCACTCCAGCAGGATCGGGTCGCTGTCCTGCGCCGCGAGCTCCAGGCCGGCTTCGGAGACCCGTACCCAGGTCTGCAGTGATCCTCTTGCGGAGAGCGTGTAAACACCCGCGGCGCCGGCCGCGACCGCAGCCGCCTGCACGGCGGTGACCCACCACGGCTCGCCCGTGTCGCGGGCGAACCGGGCCACCACCGGCGACACCACCAGGTACGCCACCAGCAGCGCGGCGAACACCATCAGGAAGGCCCGCACCGGCGCGGACCGGAACAGCACCGCGTCCCGGGCCGGGGCCTCGACCTCCTCCGGGGCGAATGACATGCCCCTAATGGTGGACCAGGTCGGGCCCCGGCTTCCGGTGTTCGCCCTTTTGCCGCTCGCTCTTTTGCTGCTCTGTTCGCTCTTTTGCTGCTCTAGAAGGCGCAGGCGATGACCAGCTCCGGGGTGCGGTCGCGCAGCAGGTCCAGCTTCGTGATCCGGCCCGCCGCCCGGAAATCGCCCTCGACAAGCTCCAGCCGGTCCAGCACCTCGGCCGGCCCGAGCGCCTCGGCGAGCGGCACCTCCGTCTTCATCGACAGCTTCCGGTCCGACTTGGCCCGGCGGACCTGCCGCAGCGCCTCACCCGCCAGATCCAGCAGCGACGGGTCGCTCTCCGGCGCCACCCGGGACAACTCGTACGTCGTCGGCCACGTCGCCTGGTGCACCGAGCCGTACCGCCACCACGACCAGACCTCCTCCGTGACGTACGGCAGGAACGGCGCGAACAGGCGCAACAGCACCGACAGCCCGGCGGCGAGCGCGGCCCGGGCCGAGTCGGCGCCCGGACCGTCGGAGTACGCCCGGTCCTTGACCAGCTCGATGTAGTCGTCGCAGAACGTCCAGAAGAACGTCTCCGTGACCTGCAGCGCGTCGGTGTGCTGGAACCTGTCGAACGCCGCCGTCGCCTCGGTGATCACCGACGTGAGACGGCCCAGCATCGCCCGGTCCAGCGGTTCCGTGACAGGTTTCCGCAGCGCCTCCGCGGTTCCCAGGCCGAGCGCGAACTTGGACGCGTTCAGCAGCTTCGTCGCCAGCCGCCGCCCCACCTTCAGCTGCGCCGGCTCGAACGCCAGGTCGGCGCCGGGCCGGCCGCTCGCCGCCCAGTACCGCACCGCGTCCGACCCGTACTGCTCCAGCAGAGCGAGCGGGGTCTCCACCTCGTTGCCCTTGGACTTCGAGATCTTCTTGTGGTCCGGGTCGAGGATCCAGCCGGACAGCACGGCCCGCTCCCACGGCAGCGTCCCGCCGAGCTGATCGGCGCGCAGGACCGAGGCGAACAGCCAGGTCCGGATGATCTCCTGGCCCTGCGGGCGGAGATCCATCGGGTACGTCCGCCGGTGCAGATCCTCGTCCGTGCTCCAGCCCGTGACGATCTGCGGTGTCAGCGACGACGTGGCCCAGGTGTCCATGACGTCCGGGTCGGCCGTGAACCCGCCCGGCACGTCCCGCTGCTCCTCGGTGAAACCCGGCGGGCAGTCCGACGACGGGTCGACCGGCAGGCTCTCCGCCGCCGGCGTCAGCGGGTCCGCGTAGTCCGGCTCGCCCGAGGCGTCCACCCGGTACCAGACCGGGATCGGCACACCGAAGAACCGCTGCCGGCTGATCAGCCAGTCACCGGTCAGGCCGCCGACCCAATGCTCGTACCGATGGCGCATGCTCTCCGGCACCCAGCGCAACTCGCGGCCGCGCTCCAGCAGGCGGTCCCGCAGCTCGGGGTCCCGCCCGCCGTTACGGATGAACCACTGTCGGCTGGTGACGATCTCCAGCGGCGAGTCGCCCCGCTCGTAGAACTTGACCGGATGCGTCACCGGCCGGGGCTCCCCGATCAGGCCACCGGACTCGCGCAACAGCCGGACCATCTCCTTGCGGGCCGCCGCCACGGTCAGCCCCGCGAAACCCCGGTAGGCCGCCGCCGGGACGCCCGCCGGCTGATCCGGCAGGAACCGCCCGTCCCGGCCCAGGACGACCCGGGTGTCCAGGTTCAGGTCGCGCCACCACGTGACGTCCGCCAAGTCGCCGAACGTGCAGACCATCGCTATGCCCGTACCCTTGTCGGCGGCCGCAAGCGGATGCTCGAAGACCGGAACCTCGACGTCGAAGAGCGGGGTACGGACCGAGGTGAGGCCCGCGAAGCGGGGATCACCCGGATGGTGCACCAGAGCGACACACGCGGGCAGCAGCTCCGGCCGGGTCGTGTCGACCTCGACCGTCCGGCCGTCCGCAGTGAACCGCAGCGTGTGGTACGCGCCCGGCTTCTCCCGGTCCTCCAGCTCGGCCTGCGCGACAGCGGTGCGGAAACCGACGTCCCACAAGGTCGGCGCCTCCGAGGTGTAGGCGTCGCCGCTGCGGAGATTCGCGAGGAACGCCCGCTGTGCGATCTGGCGGGCCTTCGTCCCGATCGTCGAATACGTCAGTCCCCAGTCGACGGACAGCCCGAGCCGCCGCCACAGCGACTCGAACGCCTTCTCGTCCTCCGCGGTGAGCTTCTCGCACAGCTCCACGAAGTTCCGCCGGGAGATCGAGACCGGCGGCTTGGGCGGCTTCGCGGGCGGCTCCCAGCCCTCCTCGTAGGGCAGCGACGGGTCACACCGGACACCGAACACGTTCTGGACGCGGCGCTCGGTGGGCAGGCCGTTGTCGTCCCAGCCCATCGGATAGAAGACGGCCTTGCCGCGCATCCGCTGGAAGCGCGCGACAGTGTCGGTGTGGGTGTAGGAGAAGACGTGCCCGATGTGCAGCGACCCCGATACGGTCGGCGGGGGCGTGTCGATCGAAAATACGTCCGAACGCTCCTTGGAACGGTCGAACGCGTACGTACCCTCCCCCTGCCAGCGCGACGCCCATTTCTCCTCGAGGCCGTCCAGTGACGGGCGCTCGGGGAGACCGTGACGTCCGGTTCCCGTATCAGTCATGCCGCTCAGCCTAGGGTTCCGGTGGTGGGGTGGGCGAGGCGATTAGGGGTGGTGGGCGCACGCCGGGCCGGCGTTTTCGGGGTGTGGGCGCACGCTGGGCCGCTCGGCCGGCGTTTTCGGGGCGGTGAGCGCACACAATGACGTTCTGCGTGAGCTCATCGTCGCGATAGCGGGGGTGAGCTCACACGATCGTGTTCTGTGTGCGCCCACCGTTCTCATCGCGCCTCCAACGGGCTCCGGGGCTGCCGTGGGCGTGTGGAATCGCGGCGCATGTGGCATTCCGGTCAGCGGTGGCGTGTCAGCGGGTTTGATCGTCACCCTGCGTGGCGGTATCCGAGGTAAAGATCGCGCTTTGCGGAAACGCGCGGACGCCCCAGGCCCCACAGAATGACGCGAAGCAGCAGCGCTCCGCGGACCCGATGACCCACCGTCGGATCGTCGGCTTCGTCGTCAGCCGTTCGCCTCGTGCGCCAGCAGCCAGGACTTGATCGGCAGCCCCCACCGATACCCGCCCAGCGACCCGTCCGTCCGCAACACCCGATGGCACGGCAGGATCAACGCCACCGCATTACGCGCACACGCCGACGCGGCACCCCGGATCGCCAGTGGCCGCCCCGCCAGCGCCGCATAACGGGTATACGTCACCGGCGTACCCGGCTTGATCTCCCGCATCACCTGCCATGCGTGACTCATGAACTCACCGCCGGTGTGCTGCTCGACCTCCACCCCGTCCAGCGCCGTCAGGTCACCGTCGAGATACGCGCGAACCGCGTCACGAACCGGGCCGACATCGTCATGCGCCTCGACCGGTTCCCGCAGTCGCGGATGCATGAGCCGCATCAACTCCGGCACGTCAGTGGTGAAACCGGCAGCACGAACCACACCGTGCACTGTCACGACCACGGTGAACGGGCCGGTCGGGGTGTCCAACGTCGAATAACGAAGCATCGCTCTCTCCTTACGATCGGGGGGCACAGCATTGCCGGGAACGCACGCCGCGGCATGCGGGCCTGTGGACAACCGAGGAATGTGGACAACTCCCGCGGGTCGTCGCCGGCCGGTAGCGTCGTCAGGCAGCACGCCAGAGACGGATCAGCGCGTACGAACGCCAGGGACGCCAGCGTTCCGCGTGTTTTGCCAGCTCACGGGGTGTGTCCGGGAGACCGAGTGCGGCCGCGCCGCGGCGAGCCGCCAGATCCGTCTCCAGGAAGACGTCGGGGTCGCCGACCGCGCGCATGGCGACGTAACCCGCCGTCCACGGGCCGATGCCGGGCAGTTCCGTCAGGCGGGCGACGGTCTCAGTCCGGTCCGCGCCGGGCTCGAGGTCGAGTTTGCCGTCGGCTACCGCGGTCGCGAGAGCGCGGATGGTGGCGCGGCGGGCGGCGGGCATCCCGAACGCGGAGTCGGGGAGATCGGCGATGGCGCTTGCCGGCGGGAAGCCGGTGAGTGCGGTGGTGGCTGCCGTCGTATCGGCAGGTGCCGGCAGGGCGGTAGGTCGGGAGGCGGGGGAGGGGCCCTCATCGAGGGCCACCGGACTGCTCGCGTTCGCCGCGGCCCGCAAAATCCGGCTCATCGTCGTCCGCGCCCCAGCGACACTCACCTGCTGCCCCACCACAGCCCGCACCGCCATCTCGAACCCATCGACCGCCCGCGGCACCCGCACCCCCGGCTCCCCCCGCACCACCTCCCGCAACGCCTCCTCCGCCCCCAGCATCCCGTCCACCGCCACCGGATCCGCATCAAGATCGAACAACCTCCGGCACCGCGCGACCGCCGGCGCCAGATCCCGTACATCGCTGAGCCGCAGCGTCGCGAAAACCCAGCGTGCGGCGGGCTTGAGCGCGACAGTCGCGCTCCCGTGGGGCAGGATCATTCCCCTCCGGTACGTGTCTCCGCACAGCTCGTCCACACCCGGCAGGGTCCGCGCTCCCAGGAATTCGAGGAGTGATTCGGCATGCAGTGGGGGCCGATAGGCGAGCCGCAGGTTGATGACCCCGGCCTCACCCCGTGCCGCGGCCGGCCGCTGGTTCCGCAGCTGGCTCGGTGACACGGCGTAGACCTCGAGCATCGTGTCGTTGAATTGCCGCACGCTGCCGAATCCGGCCGCGAACGCGATGTCGGCGAGTCCGAGGTCGGTCGTCTCGACGAGGATCCGCGCGGTCTGGGCGCGCTGGGCGCGGGCGAGGGCGAGCGGCCCGGCGCCGAGTTCCGCGGTGAGCATCCGGTTGAGGTGCCGTTCGGTGTATCCGAGCCGGCTGGCGAGCCCGGCGACGCCTTCCCGGTCGACGACGCCGTCGCCGATGAGCCGCATGGCTCGTCCGATCGTGTCGGCGCGCATGTCCCATTCGGGGGAGCCGGGCGCGGCGTCGGGCCGGCATCGGCGGCAGGCCCGGTAGCCGGCTCGCTGGGACGCGGCCGCGCTGGGGTAGAACGTGACGTTCTCGCGTTTCGGCGTGACGGCGGGGCAGGAGGGCCGGCAGTAGATCCCGGTGGTTCGCACCGCCGTGTAGAAGCACCCGTCGAACCGCTGGTCACGGCTGTCGACGGCCCGGTAGCAGCGTTCGAAGTCGAGCTCCATGTCCCCGAGTCTGCTCTGCCGCCCGCCGGTGTGGCTGGCGGGTTTCGGACATCACCGTGCCGCTGTCAACTACGGTTGACGACAACAGGTGTGTCAACTACGGTTGACGGCATGGATGTTGTGGCGCAACGAACGGACATCGGGTGGCGCACGTTCGGCGGCGGACCCAAGGTCGTGCTCCTGCACGGCGGCATGCAGACGTCGGCGAACTTCACGAAGCTCGCGCGGCTCCTCGCCACGACGCACACCGTCTACGTCCCGGACCGGCGCGGTCGTGGTCACAGCGGTCCTGCCGCAGCCGGTCACGGCCTGCGCGCCGAGCTCGACGACCTGCGGGCGGTGCTCGACGAGACCGGCGCCCGCGACGTCTTCGGCCTCAGCTCGGGCGCGGTCATCGCGCTGCGCGCGGCCATGGAGCTGCCGATCGAGCGACTCGCGCTCTACGAGCCGCCGCTGAAGCACGGCACTCACGACCCAACTTCCTGGCTTCCCCGGTACGAGAAAGAGCTGTCCCGTGGCCGCCGCGCGGCCGCGTTCGTGACCGTCACGAAGGGCACGGGCGAGTTCCGGTATGTGCCTCGGGCGGCGCTGATCCCGCTCGCCGGTCTCGCGATGCGCAGCGGCCGGGGGCGGGAGATCGCCGACCTGATCCCGACGATGCGCCTGGACGCGGCAGTGGTCGAGGACGCGGCCGGCCCGCTGAGCACGTACCGAGCCGTCACGGCGGACACGCTCCTGCTGGGTGGTGACCGTTCCCCGGCGTACCTGACAGCTGTGTTGAACGGCCTGGAGCCGGTCCTGCCGCGAGTGCGGCGGGTGACAGTGACCGGCGTGGGTCATCTCGCCGCGGACGACAGCGGCAGGCCGGAACTGGTCGCGGCGGAACTGCGTCGTTTCTTCGGCTGACCCAACCCGTAGACTGGCGTTCCGTGAGCCTCACCATCGGAATCGTCGGCCTGCCCAACGTCGGCAAGAGCACCCTCTTCAACGCCCTGACCAAGAACGACGTGCTCGCCGCGAACTACCCGTTCGCGACGATCGAGCCCAACGTCGGCGTGGTCGGGCTGCCCGACGACCGGCTGAACAAGCTCGCCGAGCTGTTCGGCAGTGAGAAGATCCTGCCGGCGCCGGTGAGCTTCGTCGACATCGCGGGCCTGGTCCGCGGCGCGTCGAAAGGCCAGGGCCGCGGCAACGCGTTCCTCGCGAACATCCGGGACGCGTCCGCGATCTGCCAGGTGGTCCGCGCGTTCTCCGACCCGAACGTGCTGCACGTCGACGGCAAGGTCTCGCCGTCCGACGACATCGAGACGATCAACACCGAGCTGATCCTGGCCGACCTGCAGACGGTCGAGAAGGCGCTGCCCCGCCTGCAGAAAGAGGCGAAGCTCAAGAAGGAGAAGGCCGCGACGGTGGCCGCCGCCGAGGCCGCGTTCAAGCTGCTCAACGACGGTGTGACGCTCTACCAGGGCGCCAAGACCTCGGGCATCGAGCTGGAGCTGCTCGCCGAGCTGCACCTGCTCACCACGAAGCCTTTCCTGTACGTGTTCAACGTCGACGAGGCCGAGCTGGGCAACGCGGCGTTCCTGGACGAGCTGCGCGCCCTGGTCGCCCCGGCCGAGGCCGTCTTCATGGACGCGAAGATCGAGTCCGAGCTGATCGAGCTGGACGACGAGGAGGCTCTCGAGCTCCTCCAGTCCACCGGCCAGTCGGAGCCCGGCCTGAACCGGCTGATCCGCGTCGGCTTCGAGACGCTCGGCCTGCAGACCTACCTGACCGCCGGCCCGAAAGAGGCCCGCGCCTGGGTCATCCCGGTCGGCGCCACGGCGCCCGAGGCAGCCGGCGTCATCCACTCCGACTTCCAGCGAGGCTTCATCAAGGCCGAGATCGTCAGCTACGACGACCTGGTCGCCGCCGGCTCCATGTCCGCCGCGAAGGCAGCCGGCAAGGTCCGCATGGAGGGCAAGGACTACATCATGAAGGACGGCGACGTCGTCGAGTTCCGCTTCAACGTGTAGTACAGCAGCGTGCTGGGGCGGTGACTCAGGGCCGAGGTGAATCGGCGGGCGGGGCGATCAGGTGTGCGGGCAGCTCGACGTCATCGGCCCGTAGGGCGCGGCGAGACCAGCAGGGTTCATCCTTGGTCGCGCCGGTGAACACGTTCACGCAGCGCTGACCCGGCCCGGCTCCGCACCGCCGGCAGCGTTGCGAGAGGTCGTCGGCCGCGGACGCCGGGGCGGGGTCGGCGGGCATCAGCGGGCGGGCCTCAGGCTGCGCATCGACCCCCACAACCGATTTCGGTACGCGGTGGCCACCTCCACCTCGGCGTCGACCGTGGCGATCAGTTCCTCCAGCTCGGTCACCGTCGCCGCGAACACCTCGGTCGGGATGCGCCGCCCCTCGTTGTCGCGCTGCATCGGCCCGTCCGCTCGGGTCGCCGAGTAGC